>NZ_FOTH01000038.1:0-46920 GCF_900114515.1 Pseudomonas sp. NFACC46-3 | reverse complement strand
CAAAAGCACAAAAGCACAAAAGCACAAAAGCACAAAAGCATTCCGGTCGACCAACCGATTTGCTCTTGAAACTGACACT
This sequence comes from Pseudomonas sp. NFACC46-3, assembly GCF_900114515.1. NCBI lineage: Bacteria > Pseudomonadati > Pseudomonadota > Gammaproteobacteria > Pseudomonadales > Pseudomonadaceae > Pseudomonas > Pseudomonas sp. NFACC46-3. The sequence continues at coordinate 46,841 of NZ_FOTH01000038.1, read as the reverse complement.
GATTCGAGGCATTCCCTTGACCCGCGCCGTGCCCAATTCCCGTGGCGAGGGAGCTTGCTCCCGCTGGGGCGCGCAGCGGCCCTGGAGCCCGGCGACGCGGTGGATCAGGTTGATTGAGTGAGCTTGAGAGGGGGCTGCTGCGCAGCCCAGCGGGAGCAAGCTCCCTCGCCACAGTGACTCTGACCATCTCCAGTGAACAGCATTGGCCTCCAATAAGGCTGGGCTATTTACTTACGCGCCACAATCACCGCCCGCATCGGCGCCGGCAATCCTTCGATGGTTTTGCCGTGGTCGGCGGGATCGAGGAAGTCGCTCAGCGACTGATACTTCATCCACTCGGTGCTGCGCTGTTCCTCTACGGTGGTCAGGCTCACGTCCACGCAACGCACATCGCTGAACCCGGCGCGGCGCAGCCAGCGCTCCAGGGCCGGGACCGACGGCAGGAACCAGACGTTGCGCATCTGTGCGTAGCGATCCTCGGGCACCAGCACCTGGTGTTCGTCGCCCTCGATCACCAGGGTTTCGAGCACCAGCTCGCCGCCCTTGACCAGACAGTCCTTGAGCGCCAGCAGATGTTCGATCGGCGAGCGCCGGTGGTAGAACACGCCCATGGAAAACACCGTGTCGAAGCCTTCCAGCTCCGGCGGCAAGGCTTCGAATGGAAACGGCAGGTGCCAGGCGTTGGGCTGCGACAGGTAGCGCTGCACCGCCTGGAACTGGCAGAAGAACAGCCAGTTGGGGTCGACGCCGATCACCGTGTCAGCCCCGGCACCGAGCATCCGCCACATGTAGTAGCCGTTGCCGCAGCCCACATCGAGGATGCGCTTGCCTTTCAGGTCCAGGTGCGGGGCCACCCGTGACCACTTCCAGTCCGAGCGCCATTCGGTGTCTACGTGCACGCCAAACAGGTCGAAAGGTCCTTTGCGCCATGGCGACAGGCCCATCAACGCGGTACGCATCTGCGCGCGGGTTTCGTCGGAACAATCGGTGTCGAGCGTCAGGCCGTTCAGCAGATCGACGGTGGTGGGTTGCAAGGCCGGCAGCGCATCGAGGGCGCTTTGCCAACGCTCCAGGTCGCCGTGACCCTTTTCCATCTTGCTGTCGAGTTGCGTCTGCAGCGTCGCGGCCCAATCGGCCAGGGGCGTGCCGGCCAGATGGCGGGCGAGGGGGGACAGATCGATCATGGCAGGGCAATCAACGAGGCGAAGTTAAGACACTGGAACCACGGCACGACTTTCGAGAACCCGGCCGCGAGCAGGCGTTCGCGGTGTTCTTCTAGGCTGTCGGGCTTCATGACGTTTTCGATGGCGCTGCGTTTCTGGGCAATTTCCAGCTCGCTGTAGCCGTTGGCGCGCTTGAACGCCACGTGCAGGTCGGTGAGCAGGGCGTGTTCCTCTGCATCGTTGAAGCGCAGCTTTTCCGAGAGAATCAGGGCGCCACCGGGCAGCAACGACTGGCGGATGCGGCTCAACAGTGCGGTGCGCTGGTCCGGCGCGATGAATTGCAGGGTGAAGTTCAGTGCCACCACCGAGGCCGGCTGGAACGTCAGGGCGAGGATGTCGCCTTCGATCACTTCCACCGGCAGCAGCTCCTGGAACATCGAGTCCTGGCCGTTGAGGTATTCGCGGCAGCGCTCGACCATGGCCGCCGAGTTATCCACCGCGATTACCCGGCAACCGTCGGTGCGCACGTGGCGGCGCAGGGCCTGGGTCACCGCGCCCAGGGACGAGCCCAGGTCGTAGAGCACGCTGCCCGGCTGGGCGAATTGCGCGGCGAGCACGCCGAGGTTTTCGACAATGGTCGGATAACCCGGCACCGAACGCTTGATCATGTCCGGAAACACCCGCACCACGTCCTCGTTGAAGGCGAAGTCCGGCACTTGGGCCAGGGGTTGGGCGAATAGGCGATCAGGGTCTTTGCTCACGGCGGTTCCAGCGGCATGGGTGGTGAAAAGGCCGGCATTTTAACCAAAAAACCTGTGGGAGCGAGCTTGCTCGCGATAGCGATGGATCAGCCAGCGATAATGTTGACTGATAGACCGCTATCGCGAGCAGGTTCGCTCCCACATTATTTGGCTCCGTGTGGCTTTTGGGTAAACGCCGACGCTGTAATGCCCCATTGGCCCAGCCAATAACTGATGATGATCAGGTAAGACGCGGCATGGAAGGGGTGCACGAACCGGTTGATGCCGATGAGGCTGTCGGAAAACACAAACGCCAGCGCCCCGGCGGCGGCCAGCCACGCCGAACGCTTGGGCACACCGGTGCCCAGCCGCGCCAACGCCCGCCAGAGCATGGTGCTGATGACCAGGCCGTAGACAATCACCGGCACCAGCAACGACCCTAGGCCGTTCGACACCAGGACTCCCAACAGCATCGCACCGATGCCCAAGGCAAGGGCCAAGGGCAGCAGCGCCGGGCGGCGGCAGTCGCTGAGGTAGGCTTTCAGGTAGGCCAGGTGCGCCAGCAGAAACGCGCCGAGGCCGAACACGAACAGGTCCCCCGGCCAGGCCAGCAATACGTCGCCCACCAGCGAGAAAATCAGCCCGAGACTGACCCAGCGCCGATAGTCACTGGGCGGCGCATCGTGCAGCCAGCCGAGCAGGGCCAGCACCGGCATGGGCTTGACCAGCAGGCACAAGAGTGTGGCGTGCACGGTCAGGCCGTACAGGTAGGTGACTGCGCCCATCAGTGCCAGGATCAGCCAGCCCACGGTCAATTCACCGAAATGGCGCAGTCAAAGGTTTCCACGGGCGGCACTTCCGGCGCCCAAGGCTGTTGATAAGTCAGGCGCAAGCGCCCGGTGCCGGCGTTGAACGCCTGGAAGCGCCAGGTCGAAACACCTGCGGCGCCAACGATGCCGGCGTCTTCCGGGTTGCGATAAACCTCCGGCCCCAAGCCCTTCAATACACCACCGGCCGAATCCTGGATCGCCCAGCGATAACCGGTGGTGGGGTTGCTGGGCAAGCTCAGGATCAGGTTTTGCCCACTGTTGAGTCGCACCGGGCACTGGCTCAGTTTTTCCACGGTCACGTTGTGTTTCGGTTGCGTGGCACAGGCGCTCAACAGGGCGAGGCTGAGGGGGACAAGCAGGCGAGTGAGGGACATAAGGGCAACGGCTCCGGCATTCACGACGAACGGCGAGCATAACCGAAGATGCTACTGGGTGTGTCAGGTGGGGATGTGTTGTCTGTCAGGGCCCCATCGCGAGCAAGCTCGCTCCCGCAGGGACTTGTGGCGTTCACAAGATTCCTTTGTGGGAGCGAGCTTGCTCGCGATGAGGCCGGTACAGCCGCTGTATAACGATCAGAACAACACCTTGGCCACATCTGCAAACCGCTTGGCAAAGTGCACCGTGACGCCTTCCTTGAGGTAGTCCGGCAGTTCTTCGAAATTGCCCCGGTTGGCTTCCGGCAGGATCAGTTCGTTGATTTTCTGCCGCCGCGCCGCGATGACCTTCTCGCGCACCCCGCCAATCGGCAGGACGTGCCCGGTGAGGGTCAGTTCGCCGGTCATGGCCACGCCTTTTTTCGGCGGCTGGTTGCGGGCCAGGGACAGCAACGCGCTGGCCATGGTCACGCCGGCGCTCGGGCCGTCCTTGGGCGTGGCGCCTTCCGGTACGTGCAGGTGAACGAAGGCCTCGTCAAAGAACTTCGGATCGCCGCCAAATTGCTTCAGGTGCGAACTGACGTAGCTGTGGGCGATTTCCGCCGACTCCTTCATCACGTCCCCCAGTTGCCCGGTCAGCTTGAAGCCGCGATTGAGGGTGTGGATGCGCGTCGCTTCGATCGGCAAGGTCGCGCCGCCCATGCTGGTCCAGGCCAGGCCGGTGATTACGCCGATGCCGGACAACACCTGCTCGTTGCGGAATACCGGTTTGCCCAGGGAGGCCTCGAGGTCCTTTGGCCCGAGCTTGATCACGGCCTTGGGGTCGTCGATCAGCTTCATCACCGCCTTGCGCACCAGTTTGCCCAGCTGTTTCTCCAACTGTCGCACCCCGGCTTCACGGGCATAGCCATCGATCAGGGCCTTGAGGGCGCTGTCGTTGATACTCAGGCTGCCCTTGGACACGCCAGCCTTGGCCAGTTGCTTGGGCCACAAGTGGCGCTTGGCGATGGCGACTTTTTCTTCGGTGATGTAACCCGACAGGCGGATCACTTCCATTCGGTCCAGCAGCGGGCCGGGGATCGAGTCCAGGGTGTTGGCGGTGCAGACGAAGAGTACTTTCGACAGGTCCAGGCGCAGGTCCAGGTAGTGGTCGAGGAATTCGACGTTCTGCTCCGGGTCGAGGGTCTCCAGCAGGGCCGAGGCCGGGTCGCCCTGGTAGCTCTGGCCCATCTTGTCGATTTCGTCGAGCATGATCACCGGGTTCATCACTTCGACATCTTTCAGCGCCTGCACCAGCTTGCCCGGCTGGGCGCCGATGTAGGTGCGCCGATGGCCCTTGATCTCCGCCTCGTCGCGCATGCCGCCGACGCTGAAACGGTAGAACGGCCGCCCCAGGGATTCGGCGATGGATTTGCCGACGCTGGTCTTGCCCACGCCCGGCGGGCCGACCAGCAGCACGATGGAACCGCTGATCTCGCCTTTGTAGGCGCCGACGGCGAGGAACTCCAGGATGCGGTCCTTGATGTCGTCCAGGCCGGCGTGGTGCTGGTCGAGCACCTTGCGCGCGTGCTTGAGGTCAAGCTTGTCCTGGCCATACACGCCCCACGGCACCGAGGTCGCCCAATCCAGGTAATTGCGGGTGACGGCATATTCCGGCGAGCCGGTTTCCAGGATCGAGAGTTTGTTCATTTCCTCTTCGATGCGCTTCTGCGCCTGGGCCGGCAGCACCTTGCCTTCGAGCCGCTGCTCGAACTGCTCGATATCGGCGCTGCGGTCGTCCTTGGTCAGCCCCAGCTCCTGCTGGATGACCTTGAGCTGCTCCTTGAGGAAGAACTCGCGCTGATGTTCGCCGATCTTGTTGTTGACCTCGGCGGAAATCTCTTTCTGCAGCCGCGCCACTTCGACTTCCTTGCGCAGCATCGGCAGGACTTTTTCCATGCGCTTGAGCATGGGCACGCAGTCGAGCACTTCCTGCAGCTCATTGCCGGTGGCGGAGGTGAGCGCAGCGGCAAAATCGGTCAGCGGCGAAGGGTCGTTGGGGCTGAAGCGGTTGAGGTAGTTCTTCAGCTCTTCGCTGTACAGCGGGTTGAGCGGCAGTAGTTCCTTGATCGCGTTGATCAGCGCCATGCCGTAGGCCTTGACCTCATCGGTCGGCTCGCTCGGCTGGTGCGGGTATTCGACTTCCACCAGGTACGGTGGGCGATGGTGCTTGAGCCAGGTGCGGATACGCACGCGGGTCAGGCCCTGGGCGACGAATTGCAGTTTGCCGCCTTCCCGGCTGGCGTGGTGCACCTTCACCAGCGTGCCGTATAACGGCAGTTTCGAGGTGTCGAAATGGCGCGGGTCTTCCTGGGGCGAGTCCATGAAGAACAGCGCCAGGGAGTGATGGTCGGACTTGGCCACCAGCTCCAGGGTTTCGGCCCACGGTTCTTCGTTGACGATGACCGGCAGCACCTGGGCCGGGAAGAACGGACGATTGTGGATCGGGATGATGTAGACCTTGTCCGGCAAATTCTGGCCAGGCAGCGCCAGGCCGGTGCCGGAAGAGGTGTGTTCGATGTGGTCGGAATCGGCGTAATCGTGAGTGGCTTCGGTAGAGTGCTGGTCGCTCATGGGGCACCTGCGCAATGGGGTATGGGTCTTAGATGGGGCAGGTGGGGGGTGGTTTCAATGGTGGGTGAATGTTAGCGGGTATTTCATTGAGCGTTGTTCAGGCGTCCGACAGGTCTGGAGCCGGGCCTGTTGCCAGGCCCGGCTCCCTGTTCAGGCGACCCTGTTCAAATCGTTGTGGCGTGTCTCTTTCAGGCACAACACGGCGATCACACTGAGCACCGCAGCCCCTGATACGTAACCGCCGACGTAGCTCAGGCCGCCCATCGCCACCAGTTTCTGGGCGAAGAACGGCGCGGCCGAGGCGCCGACGATGCCGCCCAGGTTGTAGGCCGCCGAGGCGCCGGTGTAGCGCACGTGGGTCGGAAACAGTTCCGGCAGCAAGGCGCCCATGGGGGCAAAGGTCACCCCCATCAGGAACAGCTCGATGCACAGGAACAGCGCCACGCCGCCGGTCGAACCGTGGGTCAGCAAGGGCTCCATGAGGAAACCCGAGGCAATCGCCAATACGCCGCCGACGATCAGTACCGGCTTGCGCCCGTAGCGGTCGCTGGCCCAGGCCGACAGGGGCGTAGCGGCGGCCATGAACAGTACGGCAAAGCACAGCAGGCCCAGGAAGGTCTCGCGGCTGTAGCCGAGGGTGGACACGCCGTAGCTCAGGGAAAACACCGTCGAGATGTAGAACAGCGCGTAACACACCACCATCGCCGCCGCGCCCAGCAACGTTGGCGCCCAGTACTGGCTGAACAGCTCGACCAACGGCACCTTTACCCGCTCCTGGCGGGCCATGGCATTGGCGAATACCGGGGTTTCGTGGAGCTTGAGCCGTACATAGAGGCCGACGATCACCAGCACGGCACTGAGCAGGAACGGAATCCGCCAACCCCAGGCGCGGAATTGCTCATCGTCCAGGCTCATCGCCAGGGTCAGGAACAGCCCGTTGGCCGCCAGGAAGCCGATGGAGGGCCCCAGTTGGGGAAACATGCCGAACCAGGCGCGCTTGCCTTTGGGCGCGTTCTCGGTGGCAAGCAGCGCCGCGCCGCCCCATTCACCGCCCAACCCCAGGCCCTGGCCGAAACGCAGCACGCACAGCAGGATCGGCGCCCAGGCGCCAATGCTGGCGTAGCCGGGCAGCACACCGATGAGGGTGGTGCACACACCCATCAGCAGCAGGGACGCCACCAGCGTGGACTTGCGCCCGATCCGGTCGCCGAAGTGGCCGAACAGCGCAGAGCCCAACGGGCGGGCAAGGAAGGCGATGCCGAACGTCAGGAAGGACGACAGCATCTGTGCCGTGCCTGAGGTTTGCGGGAAGAACACCGGCCCGATCACCAGGGCCGCAGCCGTGGCGTAGACGTAGAAATCGTAGAACTCGATGGCGGTGCCGATGAAACTCGCGGTGGCCACGCGGGTGGTCGAGTTTGTCGGCTGGGCAGACACAGCCTCGTTGCAGGTAGCGGTCGTCATGCGGTTATCCCTGACAGTCATGTGCTCCATTGGAGCGAATTATTATGGTCGAACACCCAGGGATGTGGGCGGGTATCCTTTCGCTGTTTCGGGTGGGAACAGTCGCAGGACTGATGCGGATTTTGCCGATGGTCTGGCCGGAACCGGCTGGGTGCGGGGTAGGCACGGGGTTCGGGCGGGGCTGGGTAAGCGGATGGAGTATAGGAAGGAGGCTAACTAATCAACAAGTGGGCCTGCGCACGTTCGTGACGCTTGCGCAGAACTCTGTGGCGAGGGAGCTTGCTCCCGCTGGGCTGCGAAGCAGCCCCAAAGCAGCAACCCCAACCTGCCTGACGCACCGTTTTATCAGGTTTCAGGGCCGCTTCGCAGCCCAGCGGGAGCAAGCTCCCTCGCCACAAGGGCTACCCTGCGCCCGGTCCAGGCAGGAGTTTCAGGAAGCGGCAGGCACCAAACTGTTATGCCACGCCAGCACCTGGCTGACACGGTTGTCCACGGTCTCGATGATTTCCAGTCGATAACGGCCGATCTTCAGGCACACCGGGCTTTCGGGGATGGTTTCCAGGGCTTCGGTCACCAGCCCGTTGAGGGTCTTGGGGCCGTCGCAAGGCAGATGCCAGCCCAGGGTCCTGTTCAATTCGCGGATCGACGCCGCGCCATCGATCATCAGGCGACCATCGGGCTGGGGGTGGACGTGGGGGTTGTCGAGGCTGTGCTCGCTTTCGAATTCGCCGACGATTTCTTCCAGGATGTCTTCCAGGGTGACGATGCCCAGCACTTCGCCGTACTCGTCCACCACCATGCCCAAGCGCCGTTGCTGCTTGTGGAAATTCAGCAATTGCAGTTGCAATGGCGTGCTTTCAGGGACGAAGTAAGGCTCGTGGGAGGCGGCCAGCAGCGCTTCTTGGGTCAGGCTCGCATCCGCCAGCAAATGACGGATCTGGCGCGTGTTGAGCACCGCTTCGACCTGGTTGATGTCGCTGTGGAACACCGGCAGGCGGGTGCGACGGTTCAGGCGCAGCTGTTCGATGATCTCGCCGATGGGGTCGTCGAGGTTGATCCCATCGACCTCGCTGCGGGGCACGAGGATATCGTTGACGGTGATGTTGTCCAGGGCGTGGATGCCGGAAATCGGGTGCAGTCGGCTGCTGCCGTGCTCAGGTTCGTGTTCGCTGCGCGGTGGCGCGGGCATCTCGTCGTCGCTCTGCTGCACGATGCGGGCCTTGCGCGCAAAGGGGCGCAGCAACAATTGGCTGGCACTATTCAACAGCCAGGCAAACGGATAGAGGATCTTCAACGGTATGCCAAGCAACGTGTTGCCCAGCGCCAGCACCGCTTCGGGCTGGCGGGTGGCCAAGGCGCGCGGCAGGTAGTCGGCAAGCACCAGCAGGGCGGCGCTGGTGCCGAGCCAGGCGACCCAGGGGCCGTTTTCCAGCCAGGTAAAAATCGCCAGCAAGGTGCCGATGACCACGGCCAGGGTGCGACAGAGGGTATTGCACAGGATCAGGCTGGCCAGTGGGAATGTCAGCGTTGCCAGCGGTTTGTCACTGGCGCGCGAGGCCGTGCGCTGGGCCAACAGATGCTGCTGGGCGGCTTCGATGGCGGTGAACAGGGCCGACCAGAGGATCAGCACCACCAGCACGGCAAACAGCGGCGCCACGGGCAATGTATCCATCAGGGCCGTCCGTCAGACATGCAGGATGTATTCGCGAACCAGCTTGCTGCCGAAGTACGCGAGCATCAGCAGGCAGAAACCGGCCAGGGTCCAGCGAATCGCCTTGTGGCCGCGCCAGCCGAGGCGGTTGCGGCCCCACAGCAGCACGCTGAAGACGATCCACGCCAGGCAGGCCAGCAGGGTCTTGTGCACCAGGTGCTGGGCGAACAGGTTCTCGACGAACAGCCAACCGGAGATCAGCGACAGCGACAGCAGGCTCCAGCCGGCCCAGAGGAAGCCGAACAGCAGGCTTTCCATGGTTTGCAATGGCGGGAAGTTGCGGATCAGCCCGGACGGGTGTTTGTTTTTGAGCTGGTGGTCCTGCACCAGCAGCAGCAAGGCCTGGAACACTGCGATGGTGAACAGGCCGTAGGCGAGGATCGACAGCAGGATGTGGGCAAGGATGCCCGGCTCTTCGTCGATGATCTGCACCGTACCTGACGGCGCGAACTGCGCCAGCAGCACCGTCGCCAGCCCCAGCGGGAACAGCAGCACCAGCAGGTTCTCCACCGGGATGCGCGAGCAGGCGATCAGCGTCAAGGCGATCACAGCCACGGCGATCAGGCTGGCGGCGTTGAAAAAATCCAGGCCCAGGCCGATCGGCGTCATCAAGTGGGTATAAAGGCTGGCCGCGTGGCCGAGCACCGCCAGCACGCCGAGCGTGACCAGCAGGCGTTTGTTCGCCTTGGCGCCGGTGGCCAGGCGGGTGCCTTGATAGAGGGTCGCAGCGGCATAAAGGCAGGCGGCGGCGAGCGTGGCAAGCAAGCTGGGTGACAAGGGGAGCATAAATCCTGTTAGGCAAGCCCGAAAGGCGCTGAGTTTGGCATAGAACCGCCTCCGCACGAAAGACCACAGCAACTGACAGCAAGGTGTACGTTGCCCGCTTCTTCGCTATAATCCGCGACCTGCCCACGCCGCAGGCTCGCCGAGCACATTTTTCACGGTCTGGGCCGCCATTATCCCGGTCTCATCTGGGCCTGAAAGGATCGCGCATGTTTGAAAACCTAACCGACCGTCTCTCGCAGACGCTGCGCCATGTCACCGGCAAGGCGAAACTGACCGAGGACAACATCAAAGACACCCTGCGCGAAGTGCGCATGGCGTTGCTCGAAGCCGACGTCGCCCTGCCGGTGGTCAAGGACTTCGTCAATTCGGTCAAGGAACGCGCCGTCGGCACCGAAGTGTCGCGCAGCCTGACACCGGGCCAGGCGTTCGTGAAGATCGTCCAGGCCGAACTCGAAAGCCTGATGGGCGCCGCCAACGAAGACCTGAACCTGAGTGCCGTACCGCCAGCGGTGGTGCTGATGGCTGGTCTGCAGGGCGCGGGCAAGACCACGACAGCCGGCAAGCTGGCGCGCTTCCTTAAAGAGCGCAAGAAGAAGTCGGTGATGGTGGTGTCGGCGGACATCTACCGTCCGGCGGCGATCAAGCAACTGGAAACCCTGGCCAACGACATCGGCGTGACGTTCTTTCCGTCCGACCTGAGCCAGAAACCGGTGGACATCGCCCAGGCGGCTATTAAAGAAGCCAAGCTGAAATTCATCGACGTGGTCATCGTCGATACCGCCGGTCGCCTGCACATCGATGAAGAGATGATGGGCGAGATCAAAGCGCTGCATGCTGCGATCAACCCGGTGGAAACCCTGTTCGTGGTCGATGCCATGACCGGCCAGGACGCGGCCAACACCGCCAAGGCATTCGGCGATGCGCTGCCGTTGACTGGCGTGATCCTGACCAAGGTCGACGGTGACGCCCGTGGCGGTGCCGCGCTGTCGGTACGGGCCATTACCGGCAAGCCGATCAAGTTCATCGGTATGGGCGAGAAGAGCGAAGCGCTCGAGCCGTTCCACCCCGAGCGTATCGCTTCGCGCATCCTCGGCATGGGCGACGTGCTCAGCCTGATCGAGCAGGCTGAACAGACCCTCGACAAGGACAAGGCCGACAAACTGGCCAAGAAGCTGAAGAAGGGCAAGGGCTTCGACCTCGAAGACTTCCGCGACCAGCTGCAACAAATGAAGAACATGGGCGGCCTCGGCGGGCTCATGGACAAACTGCCGAACATCGGCGGCGTGAACCTGGCGCAGATGGGCAACGCCCAAGGCGCGGCTGAAAAGCAGTTCAAGCAGATGGAAGCCATCATCAACTCCATGACCCCGGCCGAGCGCCGCGACCCTGAGCTGATCAGCGGTTCGCGCAAGCGCCGTATCGCCATGGGTTCCGGCACCCAGGTGCAGGACATCGGTCGCTTGATCAAGCAGCACAAGCAGATGCAGAAGATGATGAAGAAATTCTCCGCCAAGGGCGGAATGGCCAAGATGATGCGCGGCATGGGCGGTATGTTGCCCGGCGGCGGCATGCCGAAAATGTAAAGAATCTGCGCCGGCTGTCATGTCGGCGTTGCCCCGCACGGATGCGGGGATCTCCAGCAAACCCGCGCTACGCGGGAGCTGACTTGCCGTTTTTCATGACGGCTCTATGGCAAATCTTGATCGCATGGCGCCAGGCGCCGGAAAAAGACATTTGCAAAAGTCCGGATATTCCTTAGAATATGCGGCCTTTCGGGCACCTATGCCCGCTGTGCATTTAGATTTGCAGCACCGACTACAGGAACGATGTTCACATGCTAACAATCCGTCTTGCCCTTGGCGGCTCCAAAAAGCGCCCGTTTTACCACCTGACCGTAACCGACAGCCGCAACCCGCGTGACGGTTCCCACAAGGAGCAGGTTGGTTTCTTCAACCCTGTTGCCCGTGGTCAGGAAGTTCGTCTGTCCGTGAACCAAGAGCGCGTAGCCTACTGGCTGAGCGTTGGTGCACAACCTTCTGAGCGCGTTGCTCAGTTGTTGAAGGAATCGGCTAAGGCTGCGGCCTGAGCAATATGAACGCGACGCCAAAAGATGCTGATGATTTGATCGTTGTCGGCAAAATCTACTCTGTACATGGCGTTCGCGGCGAAGTGAAGGTGTATTCCTTTACTGATCCGATCAAGAACCTGTTGGACTACAAAACCTGGACGCTCAAGCGCGAAGGTAGCGTGAAACAGGTGGAGCTGGTCAGCGGACGCGGGAACGACAAGTTCCTGGTCGCAAAGCTCAAGGGTCTCGATGATCGTGAAGAAGCGCGTCTTCTGGCCGGTTATGAGATCTGCGTGCCGCGCAACCTGTTCCCTGAACTGACCGACGGCGAGTACTACTGGTACCAGCTGGTGGGTCTGAAGGTCATCGACCACCTCGGGCAATTGCTCGGGAAAATCGATCACCTGCTCGAGACCGGTTCGAACGATGTCATGGTGGTCAAGCCTTGCGTCGGCAGCCTGGATGATCGCGAACGCCTGTTGCCCTATACCGAGCAATGCGTGTTGGCCGTCGACCTTGCCGCAGGCGAGATGAAGGTGGAATGGGATGCGGATTTCTGAACGTGGCTAACTTGCGCGTTGAAGTCATCACATTGTTTCCCGAGATGTTTTCCGCCATCAGCGAGTACGGCATAACCAGCCGCGCGGTGAAACAGGAGCTGTTACAGCTCACCTGTTGGAATCCGCGGGACTACACCACGGATCGGCATCACACTGTGGACGATCGCCCGTTTGGCGGTGGTCCGGGCATGGTGATGAAGATCAAGCCCCTGGAAGATGCGCTGGTTCAGGCCAGGACGGCAGCCGGGGAGGGTGCGAAGGTAATTTACCTGTCGCCCCAAGGCCGCCAGCTGACTCAGTCGGCGGTACGCGAGCTGGCGAATTCGGATGCATTGATCCTGATTGCCGGCCGTTATGAAGGCATTGACGAGCGTTTCATTGAAGCTCATGTCGATGAAGAGTGGTCGATTGGCGACTATGTACTGTCTGGCGGCGAGCTGCCGGCGATGGTCCTGATCGATGCGGTTACACGACTGCTGCCTGGAGCTTTAGGGCATGCAGATTCCGCTGAGGAAGATTCCTTTACGGATGGTCTGCTGGATTGCCCGCACTACACCCGACCGGAGGTGTATGCGGATCAGCGTGTTCCCGACGTGTTGCTAAGTGGCAACCACGCGCACATCCGGCGTTGGCGTTTACAGCAGTCCCTTGGTCGGACCTATGAACGACGCGCCGATCTTCTGGAAAGCCGCTCGCTTTCTGGAGAAGAGAAGAAGCTGCTCGAGGAATACATCCGCGAGCGGGACGATAGTTAACAACGTATCGATGGTGAGTCCGACGACTTGCCTTAGGAGCACAGCATGACTAACAAAATCATCCTTGCACTCGAAGCAGAGCAGATGACCAAAGAAATCCCTACCTTTGCCCCAGGCGACACCATTGTCGTTCAGGTGAAAGTGAAGGAAGGCGACCGTTCCCGTCTGCAAGCGTTCGAAGGCGTCGTTATCGCCAAGCGTAACCGCGGCGTGAACAGTGCATTCACCGTTCGTAAAATCTCCAACGGTGTTGGCGTAGAGCGTACTTTCCAGACCTACAGCCCGCAAATCGACAGCATGGCTGTCAAGCGTCGCGGTGACGTACGTAAAGCCAAGCTGTACTACCTGCGTGACCTGTCGGGTAAAGCAGCTCGCATCAAGGAAAAACTGGCTTAAGTCCAGCTTCCGATGCAAAAAAAAGCAGCCTGCGGGCTGCTTTTTTGTTGCCTGCGATTTGCGCTTTGAGCACCCTGCATAGCTTCACTTGCCATTTTGATGCTGTGTGTGCCCGCATCCTTCAAGAGTTCTTATGCCCGCCATCGATCATCCGCTGATAGACCAGTTTCTCGACGCCCTGTGGCTGGAAAAGGGGTTGTCCGATAACACCCGTGATGCTTATCGCAGTGACCTGGCGCTGTTCAATGGTTGGTTGCAGGAAAACCACCTGGAACTGATCAATGCCGGCCGGGAATTGATCCTCGATCACTTGGCGTGGCGCCTGGAGCAGAACTACAAACCGCGCTCGACGGCGCGGTTTCTCTCTGGCTTGCGTGGTTTTTATCGCTATTTGCTGCGGGAAAAATTGATTGCGGTGGACCCGACCTTGCGCGTGGAGATGCCGCAATTGGGGCGTCCATTGCCCAAGTCCCTCTCGGAAGCCGATGTGGAAGCGCTGCTGGCGGCCCCCGACCTCAGCGAAGCCATTGGTCAGCGCGACCGGGCCATGCTGGAAGTCTTGTACGCCTGCGGCCTGCGGGTCACCGAGTTGATCAGCTTGACGCTGGAACAGGTCAATCTGCGCCAGGGCGTGCTGCGGGTGATGGGCAAAGGCAGCAAGGAACGCCTGGTGCCGATGGGTGAGGAAGCGATCGTCTGGGTCGAGCGCTACATGCGCGATGCCCGCCACGAACTGCTGGGCGGGCGCCCCAGCGACGTGCTGTTCCCCAGCCTGCGCGGCGAGCAGATGACCCGCCAGACGTTCTGGCACCGCATCAAGCACCAGGCCAAGGTGGCCGGAATCAACAAATCCCTTTCGCCCCACACCTTGCGCCATGCCTTCGCCACACACCTGCTCAATCACGGTGCCGACTTGCGGGTGGTGCAGATGCTGCTGGGCCATAGCGACCTGTCCACCACCCAGATCTATACCCACGTCGCCCGGGCGCGGTTGCAGGACTTGCATGCCAAGCATCACCCGCGTGGATAGGCGTTGCATCGCTTTTTGTGGCGAGGGAGCTTGCTCCCGCTGGGGCGCGCAGCGGCCCTGAATCCGCACACCAGGAACTGTCAGGAAAAACGGGTGCGTCATTAGCGACTGCTGCGCAGTCGAGCGGGAGCAAGCTCCCTCGCCACAAAGTTACTGATGCTCGTACATTGCGTGTTGTCTTGCGACAGGTGCATTCGGTCGCGCGGGCCTTATGTGGTAGGCTTTCCCGGTTTGCACAGTGGGCGGTTGGAACCCGAATCTGCGGGTCGGCGTTTCCCGTCTCATTTGTTCGCCTCAGGAGTCCCCATGCGTTTGATCCAGATGTTCACCGCCGCCGCCATTGCGCTGGCCAGTACCTTTGCCATTGCCGACGACGCGGCCGACAAGGCTATCCGCAAGAGCCTGGAAAACCTTCAGCTCGAAGTGCCGATCGAAACCATCTCGGCCAGTCCCATGGCTGGCCTGTATGAGGTCAAGCTCAAGGGTAGCCGTGTGCTTTACGCCAGCGCCGACGGTCAGTACATCGTCCAGGGCAATCTGTTCGAGCTCAAGGACGGCAAGCCGGTCAATCTCACCGAGATGACCGAGCGCCAGGGCATTTCCAAGTTGATCAACGGCATTCCAGTTGCTGAAACCGTGGTCTATCCGGCCATTGGCGAGACCAAGTCCCACATCACCGTGTTCACCGACACCACCTGCCCGTATTGCCACAAGCTGCACGCCGAAGTGCCGGAGCTGAACAAGCGTGGCATCGAAGTGCGCTATGTTGCATTCCCGCGCCAGGGCCTGGGCTCGCCGGGCGATGAGCAGTTGCAGGCGGTCTGGTGCTCCAAGGACAAGAAAGCGGCCATGGACAAGATGGTCGATGGCAAGGAAATCAAGGCCGCCAAGTGCGAGAACCCGGTTTCCAAGCAGTTCGCCCTTGGCCAGTCCATTGGTGTGAACGGCACGCCGGCCATCGTTTTGGCCGACGGCCAGGTGATTCCGGGCTATCAGCCGGCGCCACAAGTCGCCAAACTGGCCCTGGGCGCAAAATGATCATGGGCGATCCGCTTCTGAAGATCACGGCTCGGCGAAAACCTTCGTCGGGCCGTTAAACACAAAGTCGCGTTGCTGCGCGGCTGTATTTCACGGCCGACCTTGTGTCGGCCGTTTCATGGGGAGTCAAGAGTGAATCCGGTCAAAGTAGGCATCTGTGGGTTAGGTACCGTCGGTGGCGGCACCTTCAACGTACTTCAGCGCAACGCCGAGGAAATTGCTCGTCGTGCCGGGCGTGGGATCGAAGTGGCACAAATTGCCATGCGCACGCCAAAGCCTCAGTTCCAGACGACCGGTATTGCGATTACCAACGATGTCTTCGAAGTGGCCACGAACCCTGAGATCGACATCGTCATAGAGCTGGTCGGCGGCTACACCGTTGCCCGTGAGCTGGTACTCAAGGCCATCGAGAATGGCAAGCATGTGGTCACCGCGAACAAGGCGCTTATCGCTGTTCACGGTAATGAGATTTTCGCCAAGGCCCGCGAGAAGGGCGTGATCGTGGCTTTCGAAGCCGCCGTGGCTGGTGGTATCCCGGTGATCAAGGCGATCCGCGAAGGCCTGTCCGCCAACCGTATCAACTGGGTCGCGGGGATCATCAACGGCACCGGCAACTTCATCCTCACCGAGATGCGCGAGAAGGGTCGTACCTTCGAAGACGTGCTCGCCGAAGCCCAGGCCCTGGGCTACGCAGAGGCTGATCCGACGTTCGACGTGGAAGGCATCGACGCAGCGCACAAACTGACGATCCTGGCCTCCATTGCGTTCGGCATCCCGTTGCAGTTCGACAAGGCCTACACCGAAGGCATCACCAAGCTGACCACCGCTGACGTGAACTACGCCGAAGCCTTGGGCTATCGCATCAAGCACCTGGGCGTGGCGCGCAGCACCGCCAATGGCATCGAGCTGCGTGTGCACCCCACCTTGATCCCGGCCGATCGCCTGATCGCCAACGTCAACGGTGTGATGAACGCGGTGATGGTCAACGGCGACGCCTCCGGCTCGACGCTGTTCTACGGTGCCGGTGCGGGCATGGAGCCGACGGCCTCTTCGGTGATCGCCGACCTGGTGGACGTGGTTCGCGCCATGACCTCGGACCCGGAAAACCGTGTGCCGCACCTGGCCTTCCAGCCAGACTCGTTGTCGGCTCACCCGATTCTTCCGATCGAGGCATGCGAAAGCTCCTACTACCTGCGTATCCAGGCCAAGGACCATCCGGGTGTGCTGGCCCAAGTGGCGAGCATTCTCTCGGAACGCGGTATCAACATCGAGTCGATCATGCAGAAGGAAGTCGAGGAACACGACGGCCTGGTGCCGATGATCCTGCTGACCCACCGTGTGGTCGAGCAGCGCATCAACGACGCGATTGCGGCGTTGGAGGCCCTGCAGGGCGTCGTGGGTCCGGTGGTCCGTATCCGCGTCGAGCATTTGAATTGAAGCAGCTGCAAGTTCCAAGCTAAAAGCTGCAAGTTAAATCAATACAGCTGCAAGCCATGAGCTGCAAGCTACAAGCAAAAGCCCGGCTGCTTTTAACTTGTAGCTTGTAGCTTGAAGCTCGAAGCTCAAACCGAAGGTTTGCCCTTATGCGCTATATCAGCACCCGCGGCCAGGCACCGGCCCTGAATTTCGAAGATGTCCTCCTGGCTGGCCTGGCCACGGACGGCGGTCTCTATGTGCCGGAAAACCTGCCGCGTTTCACCCAGGAAGAAATCGCTTCCTGGGCCGGCCTGCCGTATCACGAGCTGGCGTTCCGGGTCATGCGCCCGTTCGTCACCGGCAGCATCCCGGACGCCGATTTCAAGAAAATCCTGGAAGAGACCTATGGTGTCTTTTCCCACAACGCCATCGCACCGCTGCGTCAACTCAACGGTAACGAATGGGTCATGGAGCTGTTCCACGGCCCCACCCTGGCGTTCAAGGACTTCGCCCTGCAATTGCTCGGTCGCCTGCTGGACTACGTGCTGCAAAAGCGTGGCGAGCGTGTGGTGATCGTCGGTGCCACTTCTGGCGACACCGGTTCGGCGGCCATCGAAGGCTGCAAGCATTGCGAGAACGTCGACATTTTCATCCTGCACCCGCACAACCGGGTCTCGGAAGTACAACGTCGGCAGATGACGACGATTTTTGGCGATAACATCCACAACATCGCCATCGAAGGCAACTTCGATGACTGCCAGGAAATGGTCAAGGCCAGTTTCGCCGACCAGAGCTTCCTCAAGGGCACGCGGCTGGTGGCGGTGAACTCGATCAACTGGGCGCGGATCATGGCCCAGATCGTTTATTACTTCCACGCGGCCCTGCAATTGGGCGGCCCGGCCCGCTCCGTGTCGTTCTCGGTGCCGACCGGCAACTTCGGCGATATTTTCGCCGGTTACCTGGCGCGCAACATGGGCCTGCCGATCAATCAATTGATCGTCGCCACCAACCGCAACGACATCCTGCACCGCTTCATGAGCGGCAACCAGTACGTCAAGGAAACCCTGCACGCCACGCTGTCGCCTTCGATGGACATCATGGTGTCGTCGAACTTCGAACGCTTGCTGTTCGACCTGCACGGTCGCAATGGTGCGGCGATTGCCGGCCTGATGGACAGCTTCCGCCAGGGCGGCGGTTTCAGCGTCGAGCCTGAGCGCTGGACCGAAGCCCGCAAGTTGTTCGACTCCCTGGCCGTGGACGATGAGCAGACTTGCGAAACCATCGCCGAGGTGTTCACGCAGAGCGGTGAGTTGCTCGATCCGCACACGGCCATTGGCGTCAGGGCCGCTCGTGAGTGCCGTCGTAGCCTGGACATCCCGATGGTGATTCTCGGCACGGCGCATCCGGTCAAGTTCCCGGAAGCCGTGGAGAAAGCCGGTGTAGGAAAAGCGCTTGAACTACCTGCACATCTTTCTGATTTGTTTGAGCGAGATGAGCGTTGCACCGTGTTGCCCAACGACTTGAAGGCTGTGCAGGCCTTTGTCAGCCAGCATGGCAACCGCGGCAAGCCGCTCTGATAGCCTAGACCTGTCACATTTTGAAGCCCGTCTCCTGACGGGCTTTCTTGTTTCTGCATGCCAAACTGATCAGGTTTTCGCCCTTGGAGGGACGGGCGAGTCATCTCGAAGGAAATGCAGATGTCGTTTTTTAGCAAATGCAAGCCAGCCCGGGGCTGGGTAATGGGCCTGGCCCTGATGCACTGGGTGCAGGGGGGCAATGCGACGCAGTTGGCGGCTTTCGAAACGCCGCCGTTCAATCCTGGCGAGCGGCTGGTATTGGATGCGCAGGAACTGAAGTGGATCAAGGAGAACCCACGCGTCATTGTGGCCACGATGCAGTTTCCGCTGTACCTGTTCAAGAATGAACTGGGGCAGTGGAACGGTCTGAACCACGACATTCTCCAGCGCATCTCGCAAATGACTGGCCTTGAGTTCGTGCATCGGGAGTCGTTCTCCCCCGGCGAGTTGCTGACGATGCTGGAGAACAGCGAAGCCGACATGACGACCCTCTTGGCGATGAATGACGAACGCAGGGATTTCCTGAGCTTTAGCCATGCATTTGGTGGCTCGGGCTGGGTATTTGTTGGCCGTGACGGAGAGTCGATCCTCCATTCGCTGGAACAGCTGGAAGGGAAGGTCCTGGCGTTGCCGGCGCGGCATGCCCTGGAAGCGGAGATCAGGCGCGACTACCCGGCCATCAAATTGCGCACGACCAAGACCTATGGCGAGGCGCGGGCATTGGTCGAGAGTCGGGAGGCCTATGCCACCATCGAAAATGAAACCGGGGTGCATCTCTATCCGGCGGGGCAATTGCAGGTAGGAAGGGGGCTTGAGGGCAAGTGGGAACCTGACTACCTCGCGGTACGCCAGGACCTGGCTGTGCTGCTGAGCATCTTGAACAAAGCCCTGGAAGCCTTCCCGGCCAAGGACATGCGCGCGCTGCGTTCCAAATGGATGGCCGGTAGCACACCCGCGCCGGCGCCATCGATCTGGGAGCGGTTTTCCCGCTGGGGGTACTGGTGCGTGACCGTGGTCGTGGTGTTCGGCCTCCTGTCCCTGCTATGGAACCGCCGTCTGCAGATACAAATCGACCAGCGCCTCAAGGCTGAGGCGATCCTCAAGGACCAATTGATGCTCCAACGCGCCTTGATGGACGCCATTCCCGACCCGATTTTCATCCGGGACCTGGAAGGGCGCCTGGTCATGTGCAACAAAAGCTACGAGGACCAGTTAGCGACCCGCTTCGAAAAGCTGCGGGGCACGCGGCTGACGGATTTGGCGGCATTTCCACCGGCCACCGCCGAGTTGCTCCATGGGGAGGTGATGGAGCAATTGCGCACCGGCCAGTCTCGGTTCTTCGACCGGCAATTGATGTTCAGCAGCGGCTTGCGGGAAATCTATCATTGGTCGGTGCCCTTCTATGGGGCTGATGGGCAGTTGCGCGGCATTCTGGGGGGCTGGACCGATGCCGGGCGTCGGCGGCGCCGTTGCGACAAGTTGATGGCCTGACGCCGAGCGTCACCACGCCAAGGCCTCAAGAGAAGGCTGTTGTTTGCCTGTCATATTGGGCGCGCATGCTCGGTTGAACAGGTTGGAGGCGTGCCGGTCCGGTGCGCTGACGAACTTTCTGCTGCGGCCCACGGTCACTTACTGTGAACATGCAGTTGTTTTTCGGACTATTGAAGGGTGAGCGAATGGAAAGTATCAGCCTATTGCTGAGTGAGGCTTTGAGCCCGTATCTGGTCACGCTGACTCCCTCCGGCGCCAAGGGCGAATGCCTGGTGACGCTGAAGAATGCCTCCGGGGCCATCATGGTCGAGCGAGTGTTCAATCAGGCCCAATTGACCGACAAGCGTCAGTTGACGGATGTGGTCGATGGCCTGCATCGCGATGTATTGATTGCCGAGGGCCGCCTGGAGCCCTGTGTGATTGCGGCGCTGCGCAATCTGGCGCGCGACAAGGTCATGGTCGGGGCGAATTGACTGGGGGTTTGTGGGAACCTTCCTACGTCCTGACGAGTCAGACTCTTTACCAACAAGAGCAAGCATTGTGCTCCGGTGCTTGTCGCTTGTTGTACGGACCATGAATGGTCACGTTTAACCCCGAGTCGTCTCCCCACTTCTCGGGGTTTCTTTTTGCCTGGCTTTTACGTTTTTAGCGCGTTCTGTCAGGCGCTCCCACAGGTCTGATCTTCTGTGACGGCCTGCTGCGGTGTGTCAAATGGCACCCTCGGTGCGCAGCTTGGCGATCTGCTGTGCATCGTAGCCAAGCTCGCCGAGCACTTGTGCGTTGTGTTCACCCAGCGCCGGCCCGACCCATTCGGAGGTGCCCGGGGTGTCGGAGAGTTTCGGTACGATCCCCGGCATCTTGAACGCCTTGCCGTCCGGCAACTTGGCCTGCAGGAACATTTCACGGGCCAGAAACTGTGGGTCGCTGAACATATCCTCGGCGCTGAAGATCCGACTGGCCGGCACTCCGGCCTGGTTCAATTGGTCGATAACGCTATCGAGCGGCAGCGCGTTGACCCAGCGATCGATGACGCCGTACAGCTCGTCGCGGCGGCTGTCACGGCCATCGTTGCTGGCCAGTTGCGGGTCATTGGCCAGGTCGTCGCGGCCAATGATCTGCATGAAGCGCTTGAAGATTGCGTCGCCGTTGGCGCCAATCTGCACGTGCTTTCCGTCAGAGCTGGTGTGGATGGACGAGGGGGTGATGCCGGGCATGATGTTGCCGGTGCGCTCACGGATGAAGCCGAACACATCGAACTCCGGCACCATGCTTTCCATCATGGCGAAAATCGCCTCGTACAGGGCCACGTCCACCACTTGCCCGGTTCCGCCATTGATCTCGCGGTGACGCAGGGCCATCAATGCGCCGATCACGCCCCAGAGGGCGGCGATGGAGTCGCCGATGGAAATCCCGGTACGCACTGGCGGGCGGTCCTCGAAGCCGGTGATATAGCGCAGGCCGCCCATGGATTCGCCCACCGCGCCAAACCCCGGCTGATCTTTCATCGGCCCGGTCTGGCCGAAGCCCGAAAGCCGCACCATCACCAGTTTCGGGTTCAGTGCGTGCAGGACATCCCAGCCCAGGCCGAGCTTTTCCAGGACGCCGGGGCGAAAATTCTCGATCAGGATATCGGCTTCGCCGAGCAGTTTTTTCAGGATCGCCAGGCCTTCAGGGTGCTTGAGGTTCAAGGTCAGGGACTTCTTGTTGCGTGCCTGGACGAACCACCACAGCGAGGTGCCTTCGTATAGCTTGCGCCACTTGCGCAGGGGGTCACCGCCGTCGGGCGATTCGACCTTGATGACTTCGGCACCGAATTCGCCGCAGATGCGCGAGGCGAAAGGCCCGGCGATCAAGGTGCCGAGTTCGATGACTTTGACGCCGGCAAGGGGTTTGGCAGTAAGCGACATGACAGATCCTGTAGGACAAAGGCAGAACGAATAGAGCGTTTTATCATAGGCCAGCGTCAGTCGCCGTAGGTTGATGGTCGGCAATTCGTGGATTGCCCGCGTCATCGGTTAGACTTGCCGCCTTTCCTCGTATCAAGAAGCCCGTTCATGGCCCAGCCGTCCACGACTTACAAGTTTGAACTGAACCTCACCGATCTCGACCGCAATGTGTATGAGAATGTGAAGCAGACCATCGCCCGCCACCCTTCGGAAACCGAAGAGCGCATGACCGTGCGTCTGCTGGCCTACGCATTCTGGTACAACGAGCTGCTGGCGTTTGGTCGTGGCCTGTCAGACGTCGACGAGCCTGCGCTGTGGGAAAAAAGCCTGGATGACCGTGTGCTGCACTGGATCGAAGTCGGCCAGCCGGATGCCGATCGCCTGACCTGGTGTTCGCGCCGGACCGAGCGCACCAGCCTGCTGGCTTACGGCAGCCTGCGGGTGTGGGAAGGCAAGGTGATCCCGGCGGTCAAGAACCTGAAAAACGTCAACATCGCCGCTGTGCCCCAGGAAGTGCTCGAAACCCTGGCCCAGGACATGCCCCGGGTGATCAAGTGGGATGTGATGATCAGTGAGGGCACGATTTTCGTGACCGACGACCGTGGTCAGCATGAAGTCCAGCTGCAATGGTTGCTGGGCGAGCGTGGTTGAGCCGTTGACCCGGTATTGAGTGAACTCATTGTGGCGAGGGAGCTTGCTCCCGCTTGGGTGCGCAGCGCCCACAAAAAGGGGCCGCTTCGCAGCCCAGCGGGAGCAAGCTCCCTCGCCACAGTCCAGGATCCAAAAAATAGAGAAATGTCCGTCACCCCATGCGCATAGAACCCCGCGAACTGCCCGACACCCTGCCATTTCTCGGTGATCTGCCGCCGCTGTTGACCCGCCTGTACGCCGCGCGTGGTGTGCAGTCCGAGGCTGAACTGGACAAGAGCCTGGCGCGCTTGATTCCCTTTCAGCAGCTCAAGGGGATCGACGCCGCGGTGGATCTGCTGGTGACGGCGCTGGAGCAACGCCAACGCATCCTGATCGTGGGCGACTTCGATGCTGATGGCGCGACCGCCAGCACCGTGGGCATGCTCGGGCTGCGCCTGCTCGGTGCGGCCCATGTCGACTACCTGGTGCCCAATCGCTTCGAATATGGCTACGGGCTGACCCCGGAAATCGTCGAAGTCGCCCTGGCCCGCGAACCGCAGTTGCTGATCACCGTGGATAACGGTATTTCCAGTGTGGAAGGCGTGGCGGCGGCGAAAGCGGCGGGGCTCAAGGTGCTGGTCACCGACCACCACTTGCCCGGCCTCGAACTACCGGCGGCCGATGCCATCGTCAATCCGAATCAGCCGGGCTGCGAGTTCCCGAGCAAGGCCCTGGCGGGTGTCGGGGTGATTTTCTATGTGCTGATGGCCCTGCGGGCGCGTCTGCGCAGCCTGGGGTGGTATGCCAGTACACCCCAGCCGAACATCGGCGAATTGCTCGACCTAGTGGCCCTGGGCAGCGTGGCCGACGTGGTGCCCCTGGACGCGAATAACCGGATCCTGGTGCACCAGGGCCTGGAACGGATTCGCGCCGGACGCGCCCGGCCCGGCATCAAGGCAATCCTGGAAGTGGCCAAGCGCGACGCTTCACGGATTACCTCTACCGACCTCGGCTTTATCCTCGGGCCGCGCCTGAATGCGGCAGGACGCCTGGACGACATGAGCCTGGGCATTGAATGCCTGCTCACCGACGATCCGGCCCTGGCACGGGAGATGGCGGCGCAACTGGACGGCATGAACCAGGACCGCAAGTCCATCGAGCAGGGCATGCAGCGCGAAGCCCTGGCTCAGCTCAAGGACCTGCCCGTGGAGTCGATGCCATTCGGTTTGTGCCTGTTCGATCCGCAGTGGCACCAAGGGGTCATCGGCATTCTCGCCTCGCGGATGAAAGAGCGCTATTTCCGCCCGACCATTGCCTTTGCCGATGCCGGGGACGGTTTGCTCAAGGGCTCGGGGCGCTCGGTACCGGGCTTTCACATTCGCGATGCGCTGAGCGTGGTGGCGGCGCAGCATCCGACCCTGATCAGCAAGTACGGCGGTCACGCCATGGCGGCGGGGTTGACGTTGCCGGAAGCGAATTTTCCGTTGTTCGCCGAAGCGTTCGACGCGGAAGTGCGCCGGCAATTGCGCGAAGAAGACCTGACCGGCCGGCTGTTGTCCGATGGCACCCTGGCAGTGGAGGAGTTCCACCTCGAACTGGCCCGGGCGCTGCGCCATGCCGGTCCCTGGGGCCAGCATTTCCCGGAGCCGATGTTCCATGGCGTGTTCCAGTTGGTCGAACAACGCGTGGTGGGCGAACGGCACCTTAAGGTCGTCCTCAAGAGCGAGTGCGGCTCGGTGAAGCTCGACGGCATTGCCTTCGGCATCGACCGCGAGATCTGGCCCAACCCTACCGTGCGCTGGGTGGAACTGGCCTACAAGCTCGACCTCAACGAGTTCCGCGGCCAGGAAACGGTGCAGTTGATGATTGCCCATATCGAACCGCGCTAGGCTCTAGCTGTTAGTTACTGTGGGAATACTGTCCTGTGGCGAGGGGATTTATCCCCGTTGGGGCGCGAAGCGGCCCTACAACCTGACAACTCGGTCCGTCTGATAGGTCCAGGGGGCTGCTGCGCAGCCCAGCGGGGATAAATCCCCTCGCCACAAAGTCACAGGCCCGATCGAGAGTAATCTGGTCACACCGTCGGTTTTTAAGTTCTGAACCCTCCGTCCCTGCGGGTTGTCGACTAGGCTCTAAGCACTGCTTGATAGCCCTTGTGACGTCTTGTCGAATTTTTTGCCCGCGGGGGCGGGTGTTGCACCTTTTGTCACACGTCGACTTTTCAAACAGAACCCTGGAGCCTGCCCACTGATTCGAGAGGTGCCCCATGAGTCTGCTGCTGGAACCCTATACCCTTCGCCAATTGACCCTGCCCAATCGCATCGCGGTATCGCCGATGTGCCAGTATTCGAGCACCGATGGCCTGGCCAACGATTGGCACCTGGTGCACTTGGGCAGCCGTGCCGTGGGCGGTGCCGGCCTGGTGTTCACCGAAGCCACCGCCGTCACCGCCGACGGTCGCATCACTGCCCAGGACCTGGGGCTGTGGAATGATGAACAGATCGAACCCTTGCAACGCATCACCCGGTTCATTACCGCCCAAGGGGCCGTGCCGGGCATACAACTGGCCCATGCCGGACGCAAGGCCAGCACCTGGCGACCCTGGCTGGGCAAGCATGGCAGCGTAAAACCGGCGGACGGCGGTTGGGTGCCGGTTGGCCCATCGCCGATTGCCTTCGACCCGCAGCACACCCAGCCGGTCCAACTGGACGAAGGGCAGATCGCCGGGGTGATCCAGGCCTTCGTGGACTCGGCCAAGCGTGCTCTCACGGCCGGCTTCAAGGTGGTTGAGGTCCACGCGGCCCATGGTTATCTGTTGCATCAGTTCCTCTCGCCCTTGAGCAATCAGCGGCGCGATCAATATGGCGGCTCGTTCGAGAATCGCATCCGCCTGGTGCTGCAAGTCACCGAAGCGGTGCGGGCCGTATGGCCTGAAGAACTGCCGGTGTTCGTTCGCGTTTCTGCCACCGATTGGGTCGAGGACGGGTGGAACCCGGACGAAACCGTGGAGCTGGCACGGCGGTTCAGGGCCCTGGGAGTGGATTTGATCGATGTGTCATCGGGTGGCACGGCCGCCAATGCGGAAATTCCCACCGGCCCGGGTTACCAGACGCGCTTTGCCGAGCGGGTGCGCAAGGAGTCGGAAATCGCCACCGGCACCGTCGGCATGATCACCGAACCGGCCCAGGCCGAACACATCCTGCGCACCTGCCAGGCCGATATCATCTTCCTGGCCCGCGAATTGTTGCGCGATCCGTACTGGGCCCTGCATGCCGACGATGACCTGGGCGGACGCAAGGCCACGTGGCCCGCGCAGTACCAGCGGGCCACGCATCGGGACCAGCCGATTCATGAGTCGGATTTGCGTGATTGAGTGAGGGATAAAAAAGCCCCGGTCTTGTTGGCCGGGGCTTTTGCTTATCTGGCGGAAATATTCGGTGTCTATAGCTGTCTCATCGCGAGCAGCAGGGCTCAGGGGTACTTGCGCTTATCCGGCGCCGGCGGGAAGTACTGGTACAACCAGGTCTCGCTCAAGGTGCGGTCCTTGGTGCGAATGAACAGGCGCATCTGCACCGGCTCCACACTGTCGTCGGTCGGGTGCCAGTCGAAGGTAATGCGGTAGCCCTTGATCGCATCCAGCACCAGCACATTGAAGTCCTTCACTTCGCCGTGGGAGCAGGTCACCACCGGTTCGATGCCGGTGCCCGGCGGCAGTTGGTCGAGGCCGCCGCCGCTGAAGTCCACGGCAAAGCGACGGGCCCAGACGGTCGGGTAATGCTCTCCCGGTGCCCAGCCTTCGATGAAACCGCCCATGCCTGAGCGGGTGGCGTCGACGCGGGCCAGGTCCGTGCTGACCGGCGGCAGCGCGCTCCAGTAGAGCTTGTAGCCATAGTTCAGCGAGTCACCGGCGGCCACCGGTTTTTTCGGTGTCCAGAACGCGACAATGTTGTCCAGGGTTTCGCCGGTGGTAGGAATCTCCAGCAAGTCGACCGAGCCTTCGCCCCAGGCCGTCGTCGGTTCGACCCACAGGCTTGGGCGCTTGCTGTACCAGTCCACAGTGTCCTGGTAGCTGGCAAAGTCGTGGTCGGTCTGCACCAGGCCGAAACCTTTCGGGTCCTTGTCGGCGAAGGCGTTGAATTGCAAGGTGGCGGGGTTGTTCAACGGACGGCACACCCACTCGCCGTTGCCGCGCCACATGGCCAGCCGGTCGGAATCGTGGATTTGCGGGTGAATGGTGTCGCACATGCGCCGTTCGACGGTGCCACAGCTGAACATGCTGGTCATGGGCGCGATACCCAGTTGCTCGATGGCGGTACGGGCATTGATGTGCGCGTCGATCTCCATCACTACCCGGGTTGGCTGGCAATCGATGTCAAACCGATAGGCTCCGGTGGCGCTGGGAGAGTCGAGCAGGGCATAGACCACGAACCGGGTGCTGTTCTTTTCCGGGGTTTCGAACCAGAACTTGGTGAAGTCCGGGAATTCTTCGCGTTGCTTGGCGTAGGTGTCGATGGCCAAGCCGCGGGCCGACAGCCCGTACTGGCCGCTGGCATCCACGGCGCGGAAGTAGCTGGCCCCCAGAAACGAAACGATGTCGTGTCGGTCCAGTTCCGGCGCCTTGAAGACGCGAAAGCCGGCGAAGCCCAGGTCACCCTTCAATTGCGCGGTGTTGACCGTGGTTTTCTGATAGTTGAACAGTTCCGGACGGAAGTGCACCTCACGGGCCATACGCGTCTTCGGATCGACGCTGTACATGCGCACCGGTTGCTTGAAGCCCATGCCGACGTGGAAGAACTGCGCATCCAGTTGCCGCCCGTCCAGGTCATTCCACAGCGAGTGGTTGACGTCGTACTGGATGGCGTTGAACTGCAGCGGAGACATCAGGGCCAGGGTTTCTGGCAGGACTTGCTTGGTGTCGACATAGCGGCTCTCGGCCAGCCGTCGGGCTTGATCTTTCAAACCGTTGAAGTCGAAAGGACGGGCTTCGCCGTCGGCAGTCTGATCGGCGGCCCAGGCGCGTGCGGCCATGAGCCCGGAGGCTGAAAGCCCGGTGTAGGCGGCGAAGGCCATGGAGGCCTTGAGCAGATTCCTGCGGTGCATAAATACAACCTTTCTCGAAACAATCCCGAGCCGTTCCTGGCAACAAAGACTGATAAGGGAGTTCGGACATGCCTTTGGCCAAACGCGACGAACGTTAGAACAGATGCCTGAGAGCTGGATCGGTTCACCGAGGCGCAAAATCATAGGGGAAATACGGGCTTTGAGAGCAAGGAAAGCGTGGCTTGGTCAAATTTTCTTACAGTTATTTCTTTTTTTATATCGATTTCGACTTTTTTTGACTAATTACTCTAAAACTCCCTTTTCACGCTTTGAATCCTCCCTATTCTTTAGCGTGATAGACGATCTAATCCGGGTTCAGACGGGGCTATCAGGTTAACCTCGACGTAAAGAAGGACAACTCATGACAAAAATACAGGGCATTACCGAAATGCTGGGGATCTTTCCTGGCCTGACCAACCCGCGCAGGCCACGCCGGCTCAGCCTTGAAGAATTGAGACTGGTGGAGCGTTATCGGGAGTTGTCGGAAAACGACCGCATCGCCATGCGCTACCTGGTGGATGCGATGAGGAGTGTTTCGCGGTTTTGAAGCGTGGCGCAGGTGAGCGGTCGGGGCAGGCGCGCCGGCCGACATCACTCCACCGACCAGTCCTGGGGACGTTCGGTGCGCTGGTGCAGTATCCGCAGGACTTGTAGTTGTCCCTGCTCGAGCCGGTACGGGGCAACGAACGGGTAGCGTGTCAACACCAGCTCTCGAATATCGGGAACGACCGAAGGACGGCCCGAGCCGGGAAAGCGTTGCAGTTGGCGCAATGTCTCCAGGATGGCGAAGATGACCTCATCGGCGCCTTCTGCGCCGATAGCGCTTTGGTAATGTTCGTGGATCGAGTCGAGGTCACTCTGTGCTTTGTCGGTCAGTACGATGCTCGGCACGCTTTGCCCACTTAGCCTTCACGGCGTCCAGATCGGTCAGATTTCCAGCGTCGGCATCGGCCATGCCTTCGCTGATGGCTTGCAGATGCCAGGATTCGGCTTCCACATATCGAACCAGTGCACGCTTGAGGTGATATTGGCGGTCGCGGTCGGTGGCGGCAGCCAGCAAGTCCAGCTGTTGGGCCAGACCTTCTTCCACACGAAAGGACAAAACGGGCGAGGCCATGGCTGATCTCCAAGGTGTATACGTTGTAGACACCCTAGGTGCTGCCAGGATTTCCGTCAACCGGCGGGCGTGCACCGATCGACGAAAACCTTAGCAGGACGAACGCCGGGCAGGCGCGAGCATGTGTTGCCAACGTTGTCTTGTCGTCAATGCTTGAACATCACATGCCGCACCACCGTGTAGTCCTCCAGCCCATACATGGACATGTCCTTGCCATAGCCGGAACGTTTCTGACCGCCATGGGGCATTTCGCTGACGAGCATGAAGTGCGTGTTCACCCAAGTGCAGCCGTATTGCAGGCGTGCCGACAGGCGATGGGCACGGCCAATGTCGGCGGTCCACACCGATGAGGCCAGGCCGTAGTCCGAATCGTTGGCCCAGGCCAGTACTTGTGCTTCGTCGAGGAACGGGGTGACGGACACCACTGGCCCGAAGACTTCCCGGCGGACGATTTCGTCATCCTGCTGGGCGTCGGCCAGCACCGTCGGTTCGAAGAAAAAACCGTTGCCGTCCACCGCTTTGCCGCCGGTGACCAGGCGGATATGAGGCTGGGCGATGGCCCGCTCGACGAAAGCGGCCACGCGGTCGCGGTGCTGGGCGGTGATCAGCGGGCCCATTTCGGTGTCCGGCGCGGTTTGCAGGCCGTATTTGATGCTGCCCACCGCGGCACCGAGTTTCTCGACGAACTGCTCGTAGATGCCTTGCTGGGCATAGATGCGGCAGGCGGCGGTGCAGTCCTGGCCGGCGTTGTAGAAACCGAAAGTGCGAATGCCTTCCACCGCCGCGTCAATATCGGCGTCGTCGAAAATGATCACCGGGGCCTTGCCGCCCAGTTCCATGTGCATGCGCTTGACGCTGTCGGACGTGCTGGAAATGATGTTCGAGCCGGTGGCGATGGAGCCGGTCAGCGACACCATGCGCACTTTCGGGTGGGTGACCAGCGGATTGCCGACGGTCTGCCCACGGCCAAAGATCACGTTGAGCACGCCGGCCGGGAAAATTTCCGACGCCAGTTCCGCCAGGCGCAACGCCGTCAGTGGGGTTTGCTCCGACGGCTTGAGCACCACGGTATTGCCGGCCGCCAGGGCCGGGGCGATTTTCCAGGCGACCATCATCAGCGGGTAGTTCCACGGCGCGATGGAGGCGATGACGCCCACCGGATCGCGACGGATCATCGAAGTGTGCCCCGGCAGGTATTCGCCCCCCGCCGAACCGCTCATGCAGCGGCTGGCACCGGCAAAGAAGCGGAATACGTCGGCAATCGCCGGGATCTCGTCGTTCAGCACGGCGCTCAAGGGTTTGCCGCAGTTGTCCGACTCCAGCTTCGCCAGTTCTTCGCCGTGGGCTTCGATGGCATTGGCCAGCTTGAGCAGCAACAGGGAGCGGTCCTTGGGCGGTACTTGCGACCAGGCTTCGAAGGCGGCATCGGCGGCGCGCACGGCGGCATCGACCTGGGCCTCGCTGGCCTCGTTGATTTCCACCAGTACTCGCCCCAGCGACGGGTTGAACACTGCCTGGCCGGGGCCTTCGCCGTTCACCAGGTGGCCGTTGATCAGCAGTTTGGTTTGCATGTCCAAGTCCTCTTCAATCTTGTTTGTGACTCCTGTGGGAGCGAGCAAGCCCGCTCCCACAAGGGATCCGGTTCCACCGTGACTATTTCCCGCCGCTACCGGCCACGCTCTCACCGCCACGGGTCAGGTAATACGCGCCCAATATCGGCAACATCGTGACCATCATCACCAGCATCGCCACCACGTTGGTCACCGGCACATCGCGAGGGCGGCTAAGCTGGTTGAGCAGCCACAGCGGCAAAGTGCGTTCGTGGCCGGCGGTGAAGGTGGTGACGATGATCTCGTCGAACGACAGCGCGAACGCCAACATCCCGCCGGCCAGCAGTGCCGACCCCAGGTTAGGCAGGATGATGTAGCGAAAGGTCTGCCAGCCGTCGGCGCCCAGGTCCATCGAAGCCTCGATCAGACTGTGGGAGGTGCGGCGCAGGCGGGCGATCACGTTGTTGTAGACGATCACCACGCAGAAGGTTGCATGGCCGACGACGATGGTGAACATCCCGGGTTCGATGCCCAAGGTCTTGAAGGTCGCCAGCAGCGCGATACCGGTGATGATGCCCGGCAAGGCAATCGGCAGGATCAGCATCAGCGAAATGCCCTGTTTGCCGAAAAAATCCCGGCGGTACAGCGCCGCCGAGGCCAGGGTGCCAAGCACCATGGCGATCAGTGTGGCGATGGCCGCGACCTGCAACGACAGCTTGATCGCTTCCAGTACATCCGGGCGCGAGAAGGCGACGCTGAACCACTTCAAGGTCAGGCCCTTGGGCGGGAAGCTGAACGCCGCGTCCTCGGTATTGAAGGCGTAGAGGAAGATGATCAGGATTGGGAAGTGCAGGAACACCAGCCCGCCCCACGCCGCGATCCGCAAGCCCCACGAGGCCCGGTCTTGAGAGTCAGAGTGCATCGAAAGCTCCCAGTCGCTTGACGATGGATAAATACAGCGCGATCAGCACGATGGGCACCAGGGTGAACGCCGCGGCCATGGGCATGTTGCCGATGGCGCCTTGCTGGGCGTAGACCATGCTGCCGACGAAGTAGCCCGGCGGGCCCACCAGTTGCGGCACGATGAAATCCCCCAGGGTCAGCGAGAAGGTGAAGATCGAGCCGGCGGCGATGCCGGGGATCGACAGCGGCAGGATCACCTGCATGAACGTCTGGTGTGGCCTGGCGCCCAGGTCGGCAGAGGCTTGCAGCAGCGATGGCGGCAGGCGCTCCAGGGACGCCTGGATCGGCAGGATCATGAACGGCAGCCAGATGTAGACGAACACCAAAAAACGCCCCAGGTGTGAGGTGGACAAGGTGCTGCCCCCCACGCCCGGGATCCCCAGCACGAACTGCAATACCGGCCCCAGGCCCAGGTGCTGGACGAACCATTGCGCCACGCCGCCCTTGGCCAGCAGCAGTGTCCAGGCATAGGCCTTGACGATATAGCTGGCCCACATCGGCAGCATCACCGCGATGTAGAAAAACGCCTTGGTCTTGCCACTGGTGTAGCGCGCCATGTAATAGGCAATCGGGAACGCGACGATGGCGCTGGCGATGGACACCGCTATCGCCATGCTCAGGGTGCGCAAAATGATGTCGAAGTTCGACGGTTGGAACAGCGCGGTGAAATTCGCCAGGGTCAGGTCCGGCGTGACCGTCATGGTGAAGTCGTCGAAGGTGTAGAAACCTTGCCACAGCAAGGTCAGCAGCGAGCCCAGGTAGATTGCGCCGAACCAGATCAGTGGCGGCACCAGCAACATCGACAGGTACAGGTTGGGGCGCCGGTACAGCAGGTTGGAAAAGCGTCGCAACGGTGAGCCGGGCGAGGGCGTTTGAGCGATGGCCAGGGTGTTCATCTCACACCTCGCCACTGACGGTGTCGTGCAGCGCGACCATCGCCTCCCGCGCCCAGCGTACGCTCAGATGCTGGCCGGTCTGGTGCTGCGCCGTGTTGTCGAGCCACTGGGTGTTGGCCTGGCTGAGGTTCAGGGTCTGGCCGTTGGCAAGTTTCAACTCGTAGCGCGTGGCGCTGCCCTGATATTGGATGTCGTGCAGCAGGCCGTGGACTTCGATCTCACCACTGGCCAACGGACCCTCGGCGAAACGCACGTGTTCCGGGCGAATCGAGAACGGCTGTGGATAACCGCTCAGTTCCCGGGCCAACTCACCGCGGATCACGTTGGAGGTGCCGACGAATTCGGCGACGAAGGTGGTCGCCGGTTTCATGTACAGGTTGCGTGGGGTGTCGACCTGTTCGATGCGCCCCTTGTTGAACACCGCCACGCGGTCGGACATCGACAGTGCTTCGGTCTGGTCGTGGGTGACGAAAATGAAGGTGATGCCCAACTGGCGTTGCAGCTTTTTCAACTCGCCCTGCATCTGTTCACGCAACTTCAAGTCCAGGGCGCCCAAGGGCTCATCGAGCAGCAACACCCGTGGGCGATTGACCAACGCGCGCGCCAGGGCCACGCGTTGGCGCTGGCCGCCGGAGAGCTGCACCGGCTTGCGTTCGCCGTAGCCGCCCAGGGCAACCATCTCCAGCGCTTCGTCGGCGCGCTGGATGCGCTCGGCCTTGGCGACGCCTTTGACTTTCAGGCCGTAGGCCACGTTGTCGCGCACGTTCATATGGGGGAAGAGGGCGTAATCCTGGAAAACCGTATTGACGTCGCGCTGGTACGGCGCGAGCCCGGTGGCCTCTTCGCCATGGATGCGGATCGAGCCGGCACTGGGTTGTTCGAACCCGGCGATCAGCCGCAGGCAGGTGGTCTTGCCCGAACCGGATGGGCCCAGCATGGAAAAGAACTCGCCGTCCTGGATGTCGATGCAAACCCGGTCAACGGCTTTCACATCGCCGAACTGACGGGATACCTGGGTGAATTGGACTGCAAGCGTCATGGTGCGGGGCTCCAAAAAGCGCGACTTCTATTGAGTCATGGCTGGATTGTCGGGCACGGACCTGTGGCGAGGGGATTTATCCCCGCTGGGGGCGAAGCCCCCCAAAACCTGACACCTGCGGGTATCAGGCAGATTGAATCGCCTGCTTTGGGGCTGCTTCGCAGCCCAGCGGGGATAAATCCCCTCGCCACAAGAGCGGTGCTCAGCTCCGGTTTTTTCGCCGACTGAGGGACTTAGCGCCCGCCCATGATCGCAATGTAGTCCTGGGTCCAGCGACTGTACGGCACGAACTTGCCGCCCTCGGCCTGTGGGGTTTTCCAGAAGGCGATCTTGTCGAACTGATCGAAACCGTTGGTCTTGCAGCCTTCGGCGCCCAGCAGTTCGCTGCCCTTGCACGCCGCTGGCACCGCCGGCAACGAGCCGAACCAGGCGGCGACGTCACCCTGGACTTTCGGTTGCAGCGACCAATCCATCCACTTGTACGCGCAGTTGGGGTGCTTGGCCTCGGCGTGCAACATCGTGGTGTCGGCCCAACCAGTGGCACCTTCTTTGGGAATGGTCGAGGCGATCGGTTGCTTCTCGTTCATCAGCCCGTTGACCTGATACGGCCAGGCGCCGGACGCCACCACGCCTTCGTTCTTGAAATCGCTCATCTGCACGGTGGTGTCGTGCCAGTAGCGGTGGATCAGCGGTTGCTGGGCCCGCAGCAATTCCAGCACGGCCTTGTACTGCGCCTCGTCGAGTTGATACGGGTCCTTGATGCCCAACTCAGGCTTGGCGGTCTTGAGGTACAGCGCCGCGTCGGCGATGTAGATCGGACCATCGTAGGCT
This sequence comes from Pseudomonas sp. NFACC46-3, assembly GCF_900114515.1. Classification (NCBI taxonomy): domain Bacteria; kingdom Pseudomonadati; phylum Pseudomonadota; class Gammaproteobacteria; order Pseudomonadales; family Pseudomonadaceae; genus Pseudomonas; species Pseudomonas sp. NFACC46-3. Next base: position 12,757 of record NZ_FOTH01000038.1, on the reverse strand, counting down.
TGCACGCGGCCTTTGTTCGGCTTGCCGTCGGGCAGGTTCTGGGCGCTGAACAGCACGTTCCAACTGGTGGGCGCCTGCTTGAACACGTCGGTGTTGTACATCAGCACGTTCGGGCCCCACTGGTACGGGGTGCCGTAGGTTTGCTGGTTGACCACGTACCACGGTGCATCCTTGAGGCGCGGATCGAGGTTTTTCCAGTTGGAGATCAGCGCGGTGTTGATCGGCTGCACACGCTTGCCGGCAATCAGCCGCAACGAGGCGTCGCCCGAGGCGGTGACCAGGTCGTAGCCACCCTTGGTCATCAGGCTGACCATTTCGTCGGAGGTGGCGGCGGTTTTCACATTGACCTTGCAACCGGTTTCCTTCTCGAAACCGGTGACCCAATCGTAGGCCTTGTCGCTTTCGCCGCGTTCGATGTAACCCGGCCAGGCAACGATATCCAGTTGGCCTTCGCCGGCACCGACGGCCTTGAGCGGTTCGGCGGCCTGGAGGCTGACGCTGGTCAGCAGCGCCGTGGTGAGTGCACTGAGCAATACGGTCTTGTGCGCGTACATGGAAATCCCTCTTGCTTTAATTATGGTCGGGGCAGTGTTTCAACGGGGTGAAGCGCCATTGAAGGCCTGTTATTAGAGTAGTGCTGTTACCTACAGATGCTGGCCGTGGCGGGCCATGATGTGGCGCACCACGCTGTAGTCCTGGAGCGAATCGCTGGACAGGTCTTTCCCGTAACCCGAACGTTTCAGGCCGCCGTGGGGCATTTCGCTGACCAGCATGAAATGGCTGTTGATCCAGGTGCAGCCGTATTGCAGGCGCGCCGCGACCTGCATGGCCTTGTCCAGGTTTTGCGTCCATACCGAGGACGCCAGGCCGTATTCGGAGTCGTTGGCCCAGTCCACCGCCTGGCTGAGTTCGTCGAAGCGGGTCACGGTGACCACCGGGCCAAACACTTCGCGCTGGACGATTTCATCGCTTTGCTTGCAGCCGGCCAGCAGCGTGGGTTGGTAATAGAAACCGGCGCCGGAATGCACTGCCGCGCCAGTGATGCGTTCGATGTGCGGCTGGCCGAGGGCGCGCTCGACAAAACTGGCCACGCGGTCGCGCTGGCGGGTGCTGATCAGCGGGCCGATCTCGTTGTCGGCGTCGCGCTTGCCGGCAAAGCGCAGGCTGCTGACCGCCGCACCGAGTTCAGCCACCAGGCGATCGTGAATCGCGCCTTGGGCGTAGATCCGGCACGCCGCGGTGCAATCCTGCCCGGCGTTGTAATAGCCGTAGGTGCGCACGCCTTCGACCACGGCCTGGATGTCGGCGTCGTTGCACACGATCACTGGTGCCTTGCCGCCCAGTTCCAAGTGCGTGCGCTTGAGGGTTTTCGCTGCTGCCTGAAGGATCTTCTGCCCGGTGACGATATCGCCGGTCAGCGAGACCATGCGCACCTTGGGATGGCTGACCAGATGGCTGCCCACACCTTCGCCGCCCCCGCAGAGGATATTGATGACGCCTCGAGGCAGGATCTGCGCCAGTGTCGGCGCCAGGGCCAGGATCGACAGCGGTGTGTGTTCCGACGGCTTGAACACCAGCGTATTGCCGGCCGCCAGGGCCGGGGCGATTTTCCACGCGGCCATCATGATCGGATAGTTCCACGGTGCGATGGACGCCACCACGCCAATCGGGTCGCGGCGCACCATGCTGGTGTAGCCGGGCAGGTATTCGCCACTGAGCTGGCCGGTCTGGCAGCGCACGGCGCCAGCGAAGAAACGGAATACATCCACCGTCGCATTGAGGTCGTCCTGGCGCGCCAGGTGCAGCGGCTTGCCGCAGTTCAGGGATTCGAGGCGGGCCAGCTCATCGGCGTTCTTTTCGATGGCGCTGGCGATGTCCAGCAGCAGGTTCGAGCGTTGTTGCGGCGTGGTGCGCGACCAACCGTCGAAGGCCTGATGGGCGGCGAGGATCGCGGCTTCGACTTGCTCGGTACTGGCCTCGGCGATATGAGCCACCACTTCGCCGGTAGCTGGGTTGAGAATCGGCTCGACAATGCCTGCACCGGGAACGAGTTCCCCGTCGATCAGCAACGCGGTGCACAACGGGGTTTGCATACCAGCCATGTCCGATTTCTCTTTTTATGTCGGTTGAAACACCGAACCTGTGGGGGCGAGCTTGCTCGCTCCCACAATGGAATGGGGTGATGCAGCAAGACTAGTGCTCAGCCTCAAGGCCGACAAATTCGAAATACTCAAGGCTGCGTTCGATTAAATAGATGGCTTGCGCCCGCCATGAGGCTGTTCCCGGGCGACGGCCAGGAACGGGTCGACCGACGCCGGTCGCGCCGTGCCCCGGCGCCAGGCCAGGCCGACGTCGAGGGTCTGGTTGAGGTCGGCAATCGGTCGTGCTTCGATGATGTCACCCTCCAGCGACCAAGGCCGGTAGGTCATGTCCGGCTGGATCGACACGCCCAACCCCGCCGCCACCAGGCTGCGCACCGCTTCGGTCGATGCCGTACGCAGGGTGATCTTCGGTTGCAGGCCGGCACCGCGCCACAGGCGTTGGGCGTTACGGTCCATTTCATCGACGTTCAGCTGGATCAGCGGCTCGCGGGCCACGTCGGCCAGGTTGATGCTGTCGTGTTCCAGCAATGGGTGCTGCGCCGGCAGCCACAAGCGGTGTGGTGAATGCGTCAGCACTTCGGTCTGCAAGGCATGGCGGTCTTCCAGGTTGGACAGGATCAACACCCCGACGTCGATTTCGCCGCTGACCAGTAAATGCTCGATGTAGGGCCGCTCGTCCTCCATCACCCGGATTTCCACGTTGGGATAGGCGCGCTGGAAACGGGTCAGCAGGTCAGCCAGGTAATAGCCGGCGACCAGGCTGGTGACGCCGATGGTGACTTGGCCGGCGACCTGGTCGGTGCTCTGTTGCAGGCTGCGCTTGGCGTTGTCGACCGTAGCCAGGATCAAATGGGCCTGGCGCAGGAATTGATGACCCTGATGGGTCAGGGTCATGCCTTTGGCGTGGCGGTTGAACAGGCTGACGCCGATTTCCTGCTCCAGTTGCTGGATGGCCAGGGTCAAGGTCGACTGGGAAATGAACGCCGTTTGCGCAGCGGCGGAGATCGAGCCGGTTTCGGCCACAGCGATGAAATGGCGGATCTGGCGCAGGGTCATCATGGTCGAATACCCGGTGGGCGATTTTTATCAATGTGCTGGAGTGTATATCGTTTTTTTAGAAGGGTAGGTAAGTGTGTCTTTGAATGAGCCAGGCAACATCTGGAAGCAATCTCGCCAACGGCGCCGGGGCACTTTCGATCTACGCTGGGGGCCTTAAGTTGACCCGAATAGGTGGAGACAACAAATGAACACCCGTGGATTGCTCGATCAGCTTCTCAAGTCCGGCCAGGAAATGTTGCAGAACAAGGCTGGCGGGTCCCAAGGCAAGTCATCCGGCGGTCTGGGTGGATTGCTCGGCGGCTCCGGCAACCTGGGCGGGATGCTTTCCGGCGCGGGCGGCGGGGCACTGGCCGCCGGCGCCATGGGCCTTTTGCTGGGCAACAAGAAAGCCCGCAGCTTCGGCGGCAAGGCCTTGGCTTATGGCGGCCTCGCAGCCTTGGGCGTGATCGCCTACAAGGCCTACGGCAACTGGCAGGCCCAGCAAGGCACCGCGCCGAAATCCGAACCGCAGACCCTCGACCGTGTACCTCCGGCGCAGGTCGAGCAGCACAGCCAGGCGATCCTCAAGGCGCTGGTGGCGGCGGCCAAGGCCGACGGCCATGTGGACGAGCGCGAGCGGCAGTTGATCGAAGGCGAGTTCACCAAGCTCGACAACGACCAGGAACTGCAACACTGGCTGCACGCCGAACTCAACAAGCCCCTGGACCCCACCGACGTCGCCCGCGCCGCCAGCACCCCGGAGATGGCGGCAGAAATGTACATCGCCAGCGTAATGCTGGTGGACGAGGAAAACTTCATGGAGAAGTCCTACCTCGATGAACTGGCGCGCCAACTCAAATTGGAGCCGGGGTTGAAAGTGGAACTGGAAAAACAGGTGCGCCAGGCGACCGCCTAGAACAGCCCCAGCGCTATTCCCTGATCCACCGCCATCGCGAGCAGGCTCCCACAGAAGGGCGCAACCCCTGTGGCGAGGGAGCTTGCTCCCGCTGGGTGGCGCAGCCGCCCCAAACCAGCCGATGCGGTGGGTCAGCTCATACCGCGTCGGTCCGTTTGGACGTGCTCCACACGCCAGCGGGAGCAAGCTCCCTCGCCACAGGGCTCTCATCTGGCCCTGGACGATTAATGAACCTTGCCTTCGCACCACGCCGCCCTTAAGTCACCACGCAACCCTCGGCTATACTCCCCAGCATTTTCAAGTGCCCGAGGTTTTACTGTGAAGAATTGGACATTGCGCCAACGCATCCTGGCGAGTTTTGCGGTGATCATCGCCATCATGCTGTTGATGGTGGTTGTCTCGTATTCACGGTTGTTGAAGATCGAGGACAGTGAAGAAAACGTCCGGGTCGATGCGGTGCCTGGGGTGTATTACAGCTCCATGATTCGCGGTGGCTGGGTGGACAGCTACGTCTTGACCCAGCAAATCGTCGGCCTTTCGGGCAACCGGGAAATCACCGCCGAGGACAAGGCCCGCTACCAGGGCTTCGAGCAGCACCTGCGCGAAGAAATACAGAACTATCAGAAACTGATCCAGGACCCGGCCGACCAAGTCTCTTTCGACGAGTTCGAAGTCAATCACCAGGATTTCAACAAGGCCTTGGCGAAGGTCCTGGACCTGTATCAGCGCAAGGATTACGAAGGGGCGCGACTGGCGTTGAACACAGAGCTGACCAAGGCGTGGCTCGACGGCCGCGGGCACTTGAACCAGATCATCGAGCGCAATCGCGAACTGGCGCAAAGTGCCACCCAGACCATTGGCGACGCGGTAACGGCGGCCAAGATCGCCATGGGCCTGTCGTTACTGGTCGCGCTGGTCGTCGCCGTACTCTGTGGCCTGTTACTGATGCGGGCGATCATGGGGCCGATGAACCGCATCGTCGAGATCCTCGAGGTCATGCGCAGCGGCGACCTGAGCGGGCGCCTGAACCTGGCGCGCAAAGACGAATTCGGTGCCGTGGAAACCGGCTTCAACGACATGATGGCCGAGCTGACCTCACTGGTGTCCCAGGCCCAGCGCTCTTCCGTGCAGGTCACCACCTCGGTCACCGAGATCGCTGCGACCTCGCGCCAGCAACAGGCCACGGCCACCGAAACCGCCGCCACCACCACTGAGATCGGCGCGACCTCCCGGGAAATCGCCGCCACCTCCCGAGACCTGGTGCGCACCATGACTGAAGTGTCCACCGCCGCCGACCAGGCCTCGGTGGCCGCTGGCTCTGGCCAGCAAGGCCTGGCGCGCATGGAGGAAACCATGCATTCGGTGATGGGTGCCGCCGATCTGGTGAACGCCAAGCTGGCGATCCTCAACGAGAAGGCCGGCAATATCAACCAAGTGGTGGTGACCATCGTCAAAGTGGCCGACCAGACCAACCTGTTGTCCCTCAATGCGGCCATCGAGGCCGAAAAGGCCGGTGAGTATGGTCGTGGTTTCGCCGTGGTCGCCACTGAAGTACGACGCCTGGCCGACCAGACCGCCGTGGCGACCTATGACATCGAGCAGATGGTGCGCGAGATCCAGTCCGCGGTATCGGCCGGCGTGATGGGCATGGACAAGTTCTCCGAAGAAGTGCGCCGAGGCATGGCCGAAGTGCAACAGGTGGGTGAGCAGCTATCGCAGATCATCCATCAGGTCCAGGCCCTGGCACCGCGGGTGTTGATGGTCAACGAAGGCATGCAGGCCCAGGCCACCGGTGCCGAGCAGATCAACCACGCCCTGGTGCAACTGGGCGATGCCAGCAGCCAGACCGTGGAGTCCCTGCGCCAGGCCAGTTCCGCCATCGACGAACTGAGCCAGGTAGCCGTAGGGCTGCGCAGCGGCGTCTCGCGTTTCAAAGTCTGATGGGCGAACTCGAGACCCGGCGTGGCGCCGCACCGACGGCCCGCCAGTCGTTGTTCCTGGTGTTCTGCATCGGCAACGAACGTTACGCCCTGCAGGCCATCGATGTGGTGGAAGTGCTGCCGCGCCTGCCCCTCAAACCGATCGCCCGGGCGCCGTCCTGGGTGGCGGGGGTGTTTGCCTGGCGTGGCACGGTGGTGCCGGTGATCGACCTGTGCGCCCTGACCTTTGGCCAGAGCGCCGAGGCCCGGACCAGTACGCGACTGGTGCTGGTGCGCTATCAGGGCGACGCGCAACAAACGGGACAGGTGCTGGGCCTGATCCTTGAGCAGGCGACCGACACCATGCGCTGTGACCCGGCCGATTTCAAACCCTATGGCCTGGACAACCGGCAGGCGCCGTACCTCGGCCCGGTACGCGAAGATGCCCAGGGGTTGCTGCAATGGGTGCGGGTCAATGACCTGCTCGATGAGTCGGTTCGGGCGCTGCTGTTTCCTGCGCCGCCGCTGAACCTCGACGACCTCGAGGCAACGCCATGAACAACGACCAGCGTTTTTTCGATTTTCTCAAGGAGCGCATCGGCCTGGATGTGACCTCCGTCGGCACCGCGATCATTGAGCGAGCCGTGCGTCAGCGCATCGGTGCCGTGCCCGGGCGAACCGCCGATGAATATTGGCAGGGCCTGCAGTATTCGGCCCAGGAGCAGCAAGCGCTGATCGAAGCGGTAATCGTCCCGGAGACCTGGTTCTTTCGCTACCCTGAATCCTTCGCCACCCTCGCCAGGCTGGCCGTCAAGCGCCTGGCCGAGATCAAGCACCTGCGCGCGCTGCGCATCCTCAGCTTGCCGTGTTCCACCGGCGAAGAACCTTATTCGATTGCCATGGCCTTGCTCGACGCAGGCCTGGGACCGCATCAGTTCAAGGTGGACGGCCTGGATGTCAGCCCGCTGTCGGTGGCGCGGGCCAAGGAAGCGCGTTACGGCAGGAATTCCTTCCGTGGTGCGGAGCTGGGTTTTCGCGAGCGGTACTTCGACGCCGAAGACGAGGGCTACCGCCTCAGCGAGCGGGTATGCGAACAGGTGCGTTTGCAAGTGGGCAACCTGCTGGATCCGGCCTTGTTGGTGAACGAGGCACCTTACGACTTTGTGTTCTGTCGCAACCTGCTGATCTATTTCGACCAACCGACCCAGCAGCAGGTGTTCGAGGTGCTCAAGCGCCTGACCCATCAGGACGGTGTGCTGTTTATCGGCCCCGCCGAGGGCAGCTTGCTGGGCCGATTGGGCATGCGCTCGATCGGGATCGCCCAATCGTTCGCCTTCAGCCGCCAGGGGGCACCCGAGCCGCAACCGTTGCCGGCCTTGATGCCGACCCCGCTGCCGGTTCGTCAGCCACCGCCCCGCGTTGTCCCGCCGGTGATTCGGCCGCGGCCGTTTGCGGCAAGCGTGACGCCGATTGCCGAACCCAAAAGCAGTGACGCTGCGGCCTTGCTGGCCAATATTGCTGCCCTGGCCAACGGTGGCAAAAGCGCCGAGGCCCGCGTGGCTTGCGAGGCCTACTTGCGCAGCCACGCGCCAAACGCCCAGGTGTTCTATTGGTTGGGCCTGCTCAGCGACATGGCTGGCAGCGCCCTTGAAGCCCAGGGTTTTTATCGCAAGGCGCTTTATCTTGAACCGCAACACGCCGAGGCCCTGGTGCATCTGGCGGCGCTGCTGGCTTCCCAGGGAGACGCGGCCGGAGCCCGTCGATTGCAGGAACGCGCCGCCCGTAGCGGGCGCGCGGCAGACAGTGAGCACAAACGATGAGCGGTTCGGCTTCTTACACCGTTACCCATGACGATGCCCAGGCTATCGACGACTGCTGGAATCGCATCGGCGTGCATGGCGACAAATCCTGCCCGTTGTTGGTCGAGCATATTCACTGCCGCAATTGCTCGGTGTATTCGGCGGCCGCCACCCGGTTGCTCGACCGTTATGCCTTGCCTCAGGATCAGCGGGATCTGTCTCTTGCCCCTGCGGACACCGATGTGGTCACGCGCTCGCTGCTGATGTTCCGCCTCGGCGAGGAATGGCTGGGCCTGACGACGCGCAGCCTGGTGGAAGTGGCGCCGTTGCAGCCGATCCATTCCTTGCCTCACCAGCGCTCGCGGGCCTTGTTGGGGGTGGCGAATGTACGCGGGGCGCTGGTGGCCTGCCTGTCGCTGGTGGAGCTGTTGGATCTGGAACCCGGCGCGGCGGTGGTTTCCGGCGCGCGGGTGATGCCGCGCATGTTGATTGTCGCGGCCAAGGGCGGGCCGGTGGTAGTGCCGGTGGATGAGGTCGACGGCATCCACGCCATCGATGAACGCGTCCTGGCGAGCGCTTCGCAATCGACGGGCAAGTACACCCGTGGTGTGCTGCCCTTCAAGGGCCGTAGCCTGCGCTGGCTGGATGAAGAACAACTGCTGTCCGCCGTGGCTCGGAGCCTGTCATGACCCCTGACCAGATGCGCGACGCCTCGTTGCTGGAGCTGTTCAGCCTGGAAGCCGAAGCCCAGGTCCAGGTACTGAGTGCCGGCCTGCTGGCCCTGGAGCGCGATCCGACCCAGGCCGATTACCTGGAGTCGTGCATGCGCGCGGCGCATTCCCTCAAGGGCGCGGCACGTATTGTCGGGGTGGACGCTGGGGTCAGCGTGGCCCATGTGATGGAAGATTGCCTGGTCAGCGCCCAGGAGCAGCGCCTGGTGCTGGGCGCTGAACACATCGATGCCTTGCTGCAAGGTACTGACCTGCTGATGCGCATCGCCACCCCGGGCAACAGCGTCGGTGCCCCGGATATCGACGCCTATGTGGCGTTGATGGGGCGGCTGCTTGATCCCAACGCGCCACAGGCCCCGGCAGTAGTCGTACCAAGCGTCGAGACAGCGGTCGAGCCGCTACGCATCGAGCTGACGGAAGTGGAACCGCCCCCGGCAACGGAGCCGGCCCCCAAGCACAAACGGGTCACCGAAGGCGGCGAGCGGGTCTTGCGGGTCACGGCCGAACGCCTCAACAGCTTGCTCGATCTGTCGAGCAAGTCCCTGGTGGAGACCCAGCGCCTCAAGCCCTGGCTGGCGACGATGCAGCGGCTCAAGCGCCAGCAAAGCACCGGTTTGCGCGCCCTTGAAGAGTTGAATGTACACCTCAAGGACCATGCCCTGAGCCTGCAAGCCCAGGAAGCCCTTGGCGATGCCCGCCGTTTGCTCGCCGAAACCCAGCAAATGCTGGCGCAGAAAACCGCCGAGCTGGATGAGTTCGCCTGGCAAGCCAGTCAGCGGGCGCAGGTGCTGTACGACACGGCGCTGGCCTGCCGCATGCGCCCGTTCGCCGATGTGCTTTCGGGTCAGGCTCGCATGGTCCGTGACCTGGGCCGCAGCCTGGGCAAACAGGTGCGCCTGGAGATTGAAGGCGAGAAAACCCAGGTCGACCGCGATGTGCTGGAAAAGCTTGAAGCGCCACTGACCCACTTGCTGCGCAACGCCGTGGACCACGGCATCGAACCCCCGGAACAACGGATACTGGCCGGCAAGCCTGCCGAAGGCGTGATTCGTCTGCGCGCCTCCCATCAGGCTGGCCTGCTGGTCCTGGAATTGGCGGACGATGGTGCCGGGGTAGACCTGGAACGGGTGCGCCGCAGCATCGTCGAGCGCGGCCTTTCCCCTGAGCAAACCGCCGCCAGCCTGAGCGAAGAGGAACTGCTGACTTTCCTGTTCTTGCCCGGTTTCAGCTTGCGCGACAAGGTCACCGAAGTGTCCGGGCGCGGCGTCGGCCTGGACGCGGTCCAGCACATGGTCCGGCAACTGCGCGGCGCGGTGGTACTGGAGCAGACGGCGGGCGAGGGCAGTCGTTTCCATCTTGAGGTGCCGCTGACGCTGTCGGTGGTGCGCAGCCTGGTGGTGGAAGTCGGCGATGAAGCGTACGCCTTTCCCCTGGCCCACATCGAACGCATGTGCGACCTGGCGCCGGAAGACATCGTTCAGGTCGAAGGCCGCCAGCATTTCTGGCACGAAGGCCGGCATATCGGCTTGGTCGCCGCCAGCCAGTTGCTCAATCGCCCGGCGACGCAAGGCAGCAGCCAAACCCTCAAGGTCGTGGTGATCCGCGAGCGCGAGACGATCTACGGCGTGGCGGTGGAGCGCTTCATCGGCGAGCGAACCCTGGTGGTCCTGCCCCTGGACGAACGCCTGGGCAAGGTCCAGGACATTTCCGCCGGGGCCTTGCTCGACGACGGCTCCGTGGTGTTGATTGTCGATGTCGAAGACCTGCTGCGTTCGGTGGACAAGTTGCTCGATACCGGACGCTTGGAGCGCATTGCCCGGCAGAACCAGGCCCAGGCCCCGCGCAAGCGGATCCTGGTGGTGGACGATTCCCTGACCGTGCGCGAGCTGCAACGCAAGTTGTTGCTCAATCGCGGCTATGACGTGGCGGTGGCGGTGGATGGCATGGATGGCTGGAATGCATTGCGCTCGGAGGATTTCGACTTGCTGATCACAGACATCGACATGCCGCGCATGGACGGCATTGAGCTGGTGTCGCTGTTGCGGCGTGACAACCGGCTGCAATCGCTGCCGGTGATGGTGGTGTCCTACAAGGATCGTGAAGAAGATCGCCGCCGTGGCCTCGACGCCGGTGCCGACTATTATTTGGCCAAGGCGAGTTTCCATGACGACGCCTTGCTTGATGCCGTGGTCGAATTGATCGGAGGGGCGCGCGCTTGAAGATCGCCATCGTCAATGACATGCCCCTGGCGGTCGAGGCCCTGCGCCGGGCCCTGGCGTTCGAGCCGGCGCACCAACTGGTCTGGGTGGCCGCCAACGGGGCCGAGGCGGTGCAGCGTTGCGCCGAGTACACCCCGGACCTGATCCTGATGGATTTGCTCATGCCGATCATGGATGGTGTGGAGGCCACCCGGCGGATCATGGCCGACAGCCCCTGCGCGATCGTGATTGTCACCGGGGACAGCCAGCAGAATGTCCACCGAGTGTTCGAGGCCATGGGCCATGGCGCGCTGGATGTGGTCGATACCCCGGCCCTGGGTGTCGGTAATCCGGCGGACGCGGCGGCACCGCTGCTGCGCAAGATCACCAACATCGGCTGGCTGATCGGTGAGCGCAACAAGCATGAGCGCCCCGCGCCGGCGGCGCAGCGTGCGGCAGTGTCGCGCAAGAGCCTGGTGGCCATCGGGTCGTCGGCGGGCGGGCCGGCGGCGCTGGAAGTGCTGCTCAAGGCGCTGCCGCGTCACTTTGCCCCGGCCATCGTGCTGGTCCAGCATGTGGACGAGGTGTTCGCTGCAGGCATGGCCGAGTGGCTGGGCAGCGTGTCGGGCCACACGGTGCGCCTGGCCCGGCACGGCGAGACGCCGCAAAGTGGTACGGTGTTGCTGGCCGGGACCAACCATCATCTGCGTTTGTTGAAGGACGGCACCCTGGCCTATACCGCCGAGCCGGTGAACGAGATCTACCGGCCCTCCATCGACGTGTTTTTTGAAAGTGTTGCCCAGTACTGGAGCGGTGACGCGGTGGGCGTATTGCTCACCGGCATGGGCCGCGACGGTGCACAAGGGCTTAAACTCATGCGCCAGCAGGGCTATGTGACCGTCGCCCTGGACGCTATCGCGCCACGGTTGTTGGAGATTTTTACCCCATGAAGAATTCCGCCCGCGTTGCCTCAGGCCGTACTCAGGTAAGCCACCATGAATGATCTGCAGCTCGACGAATTCAAGCGCGAAGAGAACGCCGCCATGGTCTTGCTCGTTGACGACCAGGCGATGATTGGCGAGGCGGTGCGGCGCGGGCTGTCGAATGAAGACAACATCGACTTCCACTTCTGCTCCGACCCTCACCAGGCCATCGCCCATGCGGTTCGCATCAAGCCGACGGTGATTCTCCAGGACCTGGTGATGCCCGGCCTGGATGGCCTGAGCCTGGTGCGCGAGTACCGTAACCATCCGGCCACCCGTGATATCCCGATCATTGTCCTGTCCACCAAGGAGGACCCGCTGGTCAAGAGCGCGGCGTTCGCCGCCGGGGCCAACGACTACCTGGTCAAGTTGCCGGACAACATCGAACTGGTGGCGCGCATCCGCTATCACTCGCGTTCCTACATGATGCTGTTGCAACGCGACGCGGCCTATCGGGCACTGCGGGTCAGCCAGCAGCAACTGCTCGACACCAACCTGGTGCTGCAACGCTTGATGAACTCCGACGGCCTGACCGGCCTGTCCAATCGCCGGCACTTCGACGAATACCTGGAACTGGAATGGCGCAGGGCGATGCGCGACCAGAGCCAACTGTCGCTGCTGATGATCGATGTGGACTACTTCAAGGCCTACAACGACAACTTCGGCCACTTGGAGGGCGACGAAGCGCTGCGCAAGGTCGCCACGGCGATCCGCGAGGCGTGCAGCCGTCCCTCCGACTTGCCAGCCCGTTACGGCGGCGAGGAGTTCGCCCTGGTCCTGCCCGGCACCTCGCCGGGCGGCGCCCGGCTAATGGCCGAGAAACTGCGCCAGGGCGTCGTCGCCCTGAAAATCCCCCATACCATGCCTGACGGCGGCGAGAACCTGACCATCAGCATTGGCGTCTCGACCGTCACGCCGCAGCAAGGTGGCGATTGCCGGCAACTGATCTCGGCGGCGGACAAGGGGTTGTACCTGGCCAAGCACAATGGGCGGAATCGGGTAGGCTTCGAATAACCCCTAGCCTGGCGAGATTGCTTTTGTGGCGAGGGAGCTTGCTCCCGTTGGGCTGCG
>NZ_FOTH01000008.1:0-186431 GCF_900114515.1 Pseudomonas sp. NFACC46-3 | reverse complement strand
CAAGCCGAAGGCGAAAGAGACCAGATTGCGGTGTGTGAAGACGAAACGAACCGAAAGTTCGAGAGACTCGACAGCAACACACAAACTATCGCATACCCATTCGCTGGAACGTGACCGCAAGGCACGCGCTGGCTACCGAATTTCTTGACGACCATAGAGCATTGGAACCACCTGATCCCATCCCGAACTCAGAAGTGAAACGATGCATCGCCGATGGTAGTGTGGGGTTTCCCCATGTGAGAGTAGGTCATCGTCAAGATTAAATTCCGAAACCCCTATCTGCTGATGCAGGTAGGGGTTTTGTTTTGCCCATCATAAAAGTCTGCGAACGCTCGTAATAAATTTGCACAGTTATTTTCGAGCTGGAGCACTAGAATAGTCCCACCTTAGCTGAGCCTGAGCTGTTTATGCCCGATCCGTCAGACACTGATAGGTTGCCAGATCTTCCTCTGGGCGATTTGGTTGCGTGTCATGAGTGCGACTTGTTGATGCGCAAGCCCCAACTGGCCCATGGCGAAAAAGCCGAGTGCCCCCGCTGCGGTTATGAGCTTTATGCTCACCGGCACAATGTAGTCGAACGCAGTCTTGCGTTGGTGATCGCCGCCCTGCTGTTATATGTGCCGGCCAACTTCTTACCCATCATGGAGCTCAATCTGCTTGGGCAGTCCTCCCAGGACACCGTTTGGAGTGGGGTGGTCGGTCTGTTTGATACCGGCATGCAAGGCATCGCGGCAGTGGTGTTCCTGTGCAGCATGGGCATTCCGCTGCTCAAGTTGCTCTGTCAGTTGGTGGTGCTGTTGTCCATTCGCTTGGACTTTGGCCGTAGTTACGGTTTGTTGCTGTATCGCATTTATCACCATCTACGAGACTGGGGGATGCTTGAGGTCTACCTCATGGGCGTGTTGGTGGCCATCGTCAAGTTGGCAGACATGGCGGCTATCACTGTAGGCCTTGGCCTGGTGTGCTTCATCAGTTTGTTGCTGGTCCAGGTCTGGCTGGAGGTGGTGATGTCACCCCATCAGATCTGGCAGGCGTTATCAGGAGAGGATGCCCATGCGGGCGATTGATGCAGGGATTCTGATCTGTACGGAGTGCCACGAGTTGAATCGGCAGGATGCTGAGGTCGACAACCAAACCTGTACTCGCTGCGGCGCGCTGGTTCACCCCCGTCGCCCGAACAGCCTGATGCGGACCTGGGCGTTGTTGATCACGGCCGCGATTCTTTATATTCCGGCCAACATGTTGCCGATCATGACTATCAACTCGCTGGGCCAGGGCGCCCCGAGCACCATCATGGCTGGCGTCATCGAGCTGGTTCAACACGGCATGATTCCTATTGCCGCCGTGGTGTTCATCGCCAGCATCGTTGTACCCACTTTCAAACTGGTGGGCATCGCCTTGTTGTTGTTTTCCGTGCAGCGGCATCAGCCTATGTCGGCGCAGCAACGCATCCTTATGTACCGTTTCATCGAGTTCATTGGCCGCTGGTCGATGCTGGATATTTTCGTGATCGCCATTTTGGTGGCCGTGGTGAATTTCGGACGGCTCGCCAGTGTTGAAGCCGGTCTCGGCGCGATCGCTTTCGCCAGCGTAGTGATTTTGACAATGATTGCCGCAGTAACCTTCGATCCCCGACTGATTTGGGATAACACGGAGTCGGATGACGACCATGACTGATTTGCCTACCGCTAAAACTCGACCGGCTTCGAACTGGTCGGCCATCTGGGTCCTGCCGTTGATTGCCTTGATCATCGGCGGCTGGCTTGGCTGGCGGGCTTATAACGAAACCGGAATCGAGATCAACGTGCGCTTTGAGAGCGGAGAGGGCATTCAGGTCAACAAAACCGAAGTCGTTTACAAAGGGATGACGGTCGGCAAAGTGACGGCCCTTACCCTCGATGACGAAGGCAACTCCAAGGGAGTGGTCGCGACCATCGAGATGAACAAGGACGTCGAGCAATACCTCAAGACCGGAACACGTTTCTGGCTGGTCAAGCCGAGCGTGAGCCTGGCCGGGATCACGGGTCTGGAAACCCTGGTATCGGGTAACTATGTGGCTATCAGCCCAGGTGAAGGGGAGTCGACCCGTAAGTTCAAGGCCCTGGCCGAAGAGCCGCCGCTGTCGGACGCCAAGCCGGGTTTGCACCTGACCCTCAAGGCTGATCGGCTGGGTTCGCTGAACCGTGGCAGCCCGGTGTTCTACAAACAGATTCAGGTCGGTCAGGTGAAGAGTTACCTGCTGTCCGAGGATCAGAGCAAGGTCGAGATCAAAATCTTCATCGAGCCGACCTATGCCAGCCTGGTGCGCAAACACACGCGTTTCTGGAACGCCAGTGGCATCAGCATCGATGCCAACCTCTCGGGCGTCAAAGTGCGCAGCGAGTCCCTGGCCAGCATCGTGGCCGGAGGGATTGCCTTCGCCACGCCGGAAAGCCGCAAGGACAGCCCGCCGACGGACCCAAGCCTGCCGTTCCGTCTTTACGAAGACTTTGACGCCGCTGCGGCGGGCATTCGAGTGAAAGTCAAACTCAGCGATTTCGAAGGGTTGCAGGCTGGTCGTACGCCGGTCATGTACAAAGGTATCCAGGTCGGCAGCCTGAAGAACCTCAAGGTCGATTCGGACCTGGCCAGCGCCACGGCTGAATTGACCCTGGACCCCTTGGCCGAAGATTACCTGGTAACCGGCACGCAGTTCTGGGTCGTCAAGCCATCCATCTCCCTGGCGGGTATCACCGGCCTGGAAGCCTTGGTCAAGGGCAATTACATTGCCGTGCGTCCGGGTGACAAGGGCGGCGCGCCGCAACGCGAGTTCGAAGCTCGGGCGAAAGCTCCACCGCTGGACTTGCGTTCCCCGGGGCTGCATTTGGTCCTGCTGACCGAAAACCTCGGATCGCTGGAGGTCGGCAGTCCGATCCTCTACAAGCAGGTCAAGGTCGGGTCGGTGCAGAGCTATCAGTTCTCCCGCAAGAAGAAACAACTGATCATCGGTGTGCACATCGAGAAGGAGTACGAAGGGCTGGTCAACGGCTCGACCCGGTTCTGGAACGCCAGTGGGATCACCCTCACGGGCGGTTTGACCGGCGGGATCCAGGTCAAGAGCGAGTCCCTGCAAAGCCTGATGGCCGGCGGGATTGCCTTTGAAACGCCGGAACCGAATGTGCCGCTGAAAAGACGTATTCCGCGTTTCCGCCTGTTCACCGATCACGAAGCCGCACAACAGCGAGGCACTGAGGTCACGATCAAGGTCGATCGCGCCGATGGTTTGCGCAGTGGTACACCGATCCGATTCAAAGGATTGGATGTGGGCAAGGTCGAGGATGTTGATCTCAGTGCCGATATGCAATCGGTGCTGCTCACAGCGCGTATCACCGAAGTGCCCGAGCGCATCGCCCGGGTCGGGTCCCAGTTCTGGGTGGTCAAGCCGGAGTTGGGGTTGATGAAGACCTCCAACCTGGAAACGCTGGTCACCGGCCAATACATTGAAGTGCAGCCTTCGGCGAAAAACCTCGGGCCGCAGAAAAACTTCGTGGCCCTGGCCAACCCACCGCAAAGCGCTGTGCCCGAAGCGGGATTGAGCCTGGTGCTGAGCGCGGCCCGCCGAGGTTCGTTGAAGATCGGCGTACCGGTGACCTACCGCGAGATTACGGTGGGCAAGGTCACGGGTTATGAACTGGGCCAGACCGCGGACCGGGTGTTGATCCATATCCTGATCGAGCCCAAGTACGCGCCGCTGGTGCGCAGCGGCACACGTTTCTGGAATAGCAGTGGCTTCGGTCTGGACTTCGGGCTGTTCAAGGGCGCGACGGTGCGAACCGAGTCGCTTGAAACGCTTATCCAGGGTGGCATTGCGTTCGCAACGCCGGATGGCGAACGAATGGGCAATCCGGCTCGACCGGAGCAGACTTTCCCGTTGTTCGATAAGTTTGAAGATGAATGGCTGACCTGGGCGCCAAAGATCAGTCTCGGCAAGTAAGCATAATGGTCGGCAATACCCGTGGCGAGGGAGCTTGCTCCCGCTGGACCGCGTAGCGGTCCTAAAGCCAGCGGCTGCTGCGCGGCCGAGCGGGAGCAAGCTCCCTCGTCACAGATTATGCATTAACCATGAAAAAGGCCGCGATCCATTAGATCGCGGCCTTTTTCATGCCCGGCTACTCACCTCACACCGGATCCAGCTCCGGCTCGTCGGCCTGGACATTCACCGTGGCCTTCACCGCATCGTGACGACGGATGTATTTCCAATCCGCTTCGTCTATGTAGATGCCGTTCGGCCCGCTGCCGCCTTCCAAGTCGATGGCGACACTGGCGCAGACTTGCGGCTTCACACTGGCGAGGATCGGCACGAAGCCCAGTTGCAGACTGGTTTCCAGCAGTGCCGCCTGGTTCTTCTCGTCGATGTCCGCCGCTTCGTCGAGGTAGTACGGCAGGCGCACGCGGCCGGCCTGTTCGCGGTCCATCAGGTGCAGCAACAAGTACATGTTGGTCAGCGCCTTGATGGTCATGGTAGTGCCGTTGGACGCCGCGCCGTCGATGTCGGTGTGGATCACGGGCTGACCATTGACCTTGGTGATCTCGAACGCGAGTTCGAACAGGTCCTTGAGGCCGAGCTGGTTGTGGTTCGCCGCCACCAGCCGCGCCAGGTACTCCTTGGCTTCTTCGTTCTTGTTGTCCTGCTCGGCGCTCTGGCTGAGGTCGAACACCGACAGCGTCTCGCCTTCCTCGTACTGGCCGGCACTGTGGATGATCTGGTCGATGTGCTTGAGCGCTTCCTTGTTCGGCGCCAGGACGATGCGGAAGCTCTGCAGGTTGGACACCTGGCGCTTGTTGATTTCGCGGTTGAACAACGCCAGTTGGTGCTCGAGGCTGTCGTAGTCGCTGCGGATGTTGCGCAGGGTCCGGGCGATGTCGGTCACCGCCGCACGGCGCGCCTTGCCCAGGGTCAGGGCTTCGTCGGTGCGGTGGGCATAGGCGTTGATCAGCAGTTGCAGGCGTCGCTCCATGTCGTCTTCGCTGTCGAACTTGGCCACGCCCTTGAGGCGCACCTGGGCATACAGCGCTTCGATCTGGCCGTCGACCCGCAGCAGCCCTTGCCAGCTGTCCTGGTAGTCATTGAGCAGCGGCAGCAGGTTGTCCATGGAATCGTCGACCGGGTCCATGAACGGCGTGCCGAACGGCAGGTCCGCCGGCAGCAGTTGGCGGCGGCGCAGGGCGTCGTCGAGGGTGCGTTGCTTGGCTTCCATGTCGGCGATCTGCCGGCCCACCAACTGCAACTTGGCGGACAACTGCTGGACGCGCTCGGTGAAGGCATCGCTGGAGCGCTTGAGTTCGTCCTGGGCGGCTTCCATTTGCGCCAGCTGTTCGAGCTTCTCGCTTTCCTCGGCGCTCAAGGTCTGGGTACGGCGGAAGTCTTCCAGGGCTTTTTGCGCATCCAGGACCTGCTGGTACAGCGCTTCGGTCTGGGTCTTGCTCGCGGCGCGGTCGGCGGCCACGGCTTGCTGGGTCTTGAGCTGTTTGAGTTCTTTTTCCAGGCGTTCTTTCTGGTCGCGCAGCGCGGCTCGGTCGGCCAGGGCTTGCAGGGCAGGTGGCTCGATGTGGGACAGGTCGATGGACAGGCCCGGCACTTCAAAACGCTCGCCCTTGAAGCCGTCGAGGATCAGCTCCATGGATTTGACCCACTCGCCATTCTCGTCCAGCGCGATGCCGTGTTCGCCCAATGGCAGGCTGAACAGGGCGCTGTTGAACAGGCGCATCAGGCGTTCGACGTCCTGCTGCGAGAACTCTTCCCGCAGGCGGGCGTAGCTGTTGTTGTCGGCGTGATCGAGTTGCTGCTTGACCGACTTCAGGCGTTTTTCCAGATCCCGCAGACGCTCTTCCAGGTCTTCGGCGCTGAATTGCCGGGACTGGGCCAGGGCGCCGGCCAGTTCGTCGTGGGCGTCCTTGGCGGCGAGCAGTTGCTGCTCCAGGACCTTGACGTCATCCACCAGGGCAAACCGATGCTTGAGCACCGACAGCTCGCCGAGCCAGCGCTGGATGCCGCTGATTTCCCGTTCCAGGCGCATCAGCTCCTGAGTGCCGCCGCGCTGGTCGTTCTGCAGCGAATCCTGTTCGTTGCGGTAGTGTTCGGCCTGGATGGTCAGCTCTTCCTTGCGGGCACTGGCGTAGTCCGACCAGGTGCCGAGCAACGAGTCGAGCAATGGCGATAGGCGATGCAGTTTGCCGCGCAGAATGTCGCGCTGCTTCACGCCATTGGCCAGGGCTTCCACCAACGGGCCGGCGGCGACCAGGGAGTTGTAGTCCTGCTCCATGCGGCGTACGTCGCGGAAGGCTTCTTCGCACGCGGCGATGTAGTCCACGCTACCGGAGCGCAGGCTGTGCTCGAACGCGTCGAGGAACAGTTGCTTGAGCTTGGCCGCAGTGATTTCGCGCATGTGCAGCAGGTTGATGAACAGCGCGCGGAAGGTCTTGAGGCTTTGCTCGCTGGTGGAGCGCAGCGGGATCAGTGTCAGGTCCAGCGGAATGGACGTATGACCGCCTACCAACAGCCGCCGCAGCTCATCCGGCTTGAGTTCGTAGGCTTTCAGGCCTTCGCGCTCCAGGTTGGTGAACAACTCTTTCTGACGCAGACAGGTGTCATTTTTCTGATAGTGGGCCAAGTCCAGCTTGCCAGCGTAGGCAAAGAACTGGTGACCGAAACCGCCGCCAGGGCCGCGACCGACCACGCCAATCACGTGCGGGCCGTGGGGCAGGGCGACTTCCACCAGGATGTAGCTGGTGTCCGAGGCAAAGTAGAAACGCCGGGACTGTTCCAGGCTGTACTTGCCGAAGCTCATGTCCGACATGCGCGCCAGGATCGGGAACTGCAAGGCGTTGATCGAGGCGGATTTACCGAGGTTGTTCGCGCCATAGACCGACAGCGGTTCTTCCAGCGGGAACAAACCGAGGCTGTAGCCGGCGGTGTTCAAAAGGGCAAAGCGGCGGATGCCGTAGCGTTCCTTGCTCATGCGTCGGTCTCCTGTTCTTCGGCAATGGCACGGGCCAGTGCGTCTTCTTCGCTTTCACCTTCGAATTCGCTGAGGTCCAGCGGATCATCGGTCTGTAGCAGTTTCTCGTCGCTGTCTTCGTCGATCAGCACCGGCGCGGGCAGCGGCAGCACACTGTGCAGGCTGGCGGCCAGGTCGCGGTCCTGCTGGACCGACAGGCACACGTCGAGGAAGCGATGCATCGGCGGCAGGAAGCGGTACACGCCGTTGTCTTCGCTGGCGAAACCCAGTTGGGTCATGCGCCGCATGATTTTCTCTTCCAGTTCTTCCTGGGTCTGGACTTCGGCCTGGATGAACAGGTCGCGGTACTTTTCCAGCAGCGAAGGCAGCTCATCGCGGCCCAGGCTGCCGCCGTCGAGCACGGCAATCGGGTCGCGGCCCTGGTCGGCCAGGTGCTCGACCAGGATAAAGGTGAACAGGGCCAGGCGCTGGGCGGTCTTGTTCACCGCCGCGGCGGCCAGGTCCGGCACGAAGTAATAGAAGCCACGGGTGTCGCACACCAGTTCGAAGCCCAAGGCCTTGAACAGCGTGCGGTACTGGTCCTGGAAGTTCGACAGTTGCGCGTACAGCTCCGGGTCGCGGCGGCTGACGTGGTAACCCTTGAACAGCTCGCGAAAGATCGGTGCCAGCTGGGACAGTTCGGATAGATCAAGATGCATGGGGGATGCTCGCAGAATCCTCGGCGGCGGTGTCGCCGGCCGAGAGCAGGGCGAAGGAGCGCAGGCTGACCTGATGCTCGTGAGTGTGATAGTCGCGGCGTTCCAGACGCTCGCGCTTGAAACGTTTTTCCCGCGACAGGCGCGAGAACCAGTACAGCAGTTCGTCGGTGGCGCCGTCCGGTTCCTGCTCCAGCAGCCAGGTCATCAGGTCCGGCATTGGCAACGCGTCTTCGCAGCGCTCGACCATCTCGCGCACGGTGCGTGGTGCGCGCGGCGCCTCGCCGCCCTTGTGGGTCTTGTGGGACTTGGGGAAGCGCGCCGGTTTCGGTTCGAAGCGGGCCAGGGCATAGACATAGGCTTCGACCTGGCTGGCGCTGCCCAGGAACGTACTTTGCGGCCGGGTGAACAGCGGCATGGCGGCCTGCGGTACGGCATCGATGCCTTTGCGACGAATGGCGGCCAGGGCCAGGGCGGCGCCACGGGTCACGGCGTTGTGACGGCGGGCCTCTTCGCGCAGTGGCAGGAGCAATTCGCGGGCATGGCGCAGGGTCAGTTGGGCGCTGGTCTGCATTTCGAGGATGCGCGCGTGGGTGCGCAGCAGCATGTCGTCGTCCACCAGGTGGCCGAGGCGTTGCTGTTCGGTGAGCATGCGCAACAGCACGTTCTCGACCTTGCGCACGCCTTGCTCGAAGGCGCCGTCGGCGTTCACCAGTTGGATCATCGGTTCGACGTATTCGTCCCAGGTCGCCAGCACTTCGGCATAACGCTGGCGCAGCGGGATCTGCCGGTCGCTGGTCTTGGCCCGCTCGGCCACGGCCACCAGGGCCTGTTCGTCGTTGGCGAGTTTCTTGAGCACGTCGCGCACGCGCATGTCCAGCAGGCGCAGTTGGCGGGCCAGGTCGTTGCCGTCGCGAATGTCGAAGGCGTCCTGGATATAGCCGGCCAGGCGCTCGAGGTGGCGCAGGTAGGCTTCGATCTCCAGGCACAGGCCCAGGCGGTGTTCGCGGCGCAGGTAGGCGAGGAAGTCATGGATCTGGGCGTTGAGCTCGAAGCGGTTCGGGCTTTTCGCCACCGGTACGAGAATGTCCAGGCGGATCCACACATCCAGCAGGCTGGTGATGTCCTGGGGCGTGCTGTCCAGTTGTTGGGCGGCCAGCTGTGAACGCAATTCGTTGAGGCTCAGGGTGCCCTGGTCGAAGTGCTCGCACAAAGGTTCCAGCAATGCCCAGTGTTCAGCGAGGGCGCGCAAGACGCGCTTGGGTTCGATCATCGCAATGGCCGTCGGGTTGGCAATTAAAAGCGGCGATTGTACTGCATCGGGCCGGTTGCGATTCACCCCTTGGACGGACTGTCGTTCGCTATCGATCAACTATTGGCTCAACAGGGAAGCGATCCGCCTCGAAGGGCGGTAGAATCCCTCCCACTTTCAGTTATCCACAAGTGGCCGACCCTTGCTTATCGAGTCCCGCCGCCGCGCCTATCTGACCGCCATGCAGGTGGTCAACTGGCTGCCGCGTACCGAATTGCCGTTCGCCGCCCCGTCGCGGCCCGAGCTGTTGGAAGCGCCCGAACCGGTAGAGAGCGTGCCGGTCGTGACGGCGCCCGTGGCCAAGACCGTGGCCGAGCCGGTGGCCGAGCGGCCGAAAGTCGAGGTGCCACGCCCGAGCCTGGCCTCGACCCGTACCAACGCCAAGCCGGTGGAGGAGGCCGATGAAAAGCCGGCCCCGGTCAAGGCGCCCTATGTCGCACCGCCGCGTTTCGCCCTTCAGTTGTTGCGGGCGGGACGTTGCCTGCTGTTGGTGGAGTTGCCCACGGGCGAGCCGTTCCAAAGCCGCGATCCAGCCTACTTGCTGCTCAAGGACATGCTGCGCGCCGCCGGTCTGCCGGATAGCCCGCAGATCATTGGCGAGCCGGTGCGTTGGCCGCTGTTGTCGCGCGGCACCATGGACCAGGGGCCCGAAGCGGCGCGGGATTTCGTCCAGGGCTTCGTTTCAGCGCGGCTCGAAGACGAGCCCTGCGTGTGCCTGTGGCTGATCGGCCTGCCGGCGGTGAAGTTTGCCGGCGAGGCGGATGCCGAAGCGTTCAATCGCGAACTGCAGGTCGAAGGCCTGGGCTCGGCCTGGGCGTTGCCCGGGTTGGAACTGTTAATGGAAACGCCACAGCGCAAGGCTGATGTCTGGCAAGCCATGCGCCGGCTGATGGCGCGCTGGAAAGAATCGAATGAGTGACGCTGTATCGTTCCGCCCGATGACCGAGGCGGACCTCGACGCTGTACTGAAAATCGAATACGCCGCTTACAGCCACCCGTGGACCCGGGGAATCTTTCTCGACGGGCTGGGCAAATACCAGATCTGGCTGATGTTCGAAGGCCAGCAGCAAGTGGGCCATGGCGTGGTGCAGATCATCCTGGATGAGGCGCACCTGCTCAATATCACCGTCAAACCGGAAAACCAGGGCCGTGGCCTGGGTTTGCGCCTGTTGGAGCACTTGATGTCGATTGCCTACAAGGCCGAGGCCCGAGAGTGCTTCCTGGAAGTGCGAGACAGCAACCGCACGGCGTTCCGGCTGTATGAGCGCTATGGCTTCAATGAAGTGGGCCGGCGCCGGGATTACTACCCGGCGGTGGGCGGGCGTGAGGATGCGGTGGTCATGGCCTGCACGTTGGTGGACTGAAGCACCGCGACCCCATGTGGGAGCGAGCTTGCTCGCGAAGACGGCGGTACATTCGACATCGATGCAAACTGATCTACCGCTATCGCGAGCAAGCTTCCACAGGGTCGGGTCAACGCTTGCCATCCAGAGGATCGATATCGGCCATTTCCGCCTCGTCCAGCCCGTCGCCCCCGCCAATATCATTTTCACCCACCACGCTCAGGTCCCAGTCCGCCTGTTCGTCGTCCCCGGTCTCGTGGGCGTCCCGGGCGCCGTCTTCGCGAATGAGCGTTTCCGGGCTCATGTCGTCGTCGGTCGGTTGGTGATCGTCCGTCGAAGCCCCCGTCAGGCCGGCTTCACGAACGCGCTCACGCGGCATCAGTTGTTCGCGCTCGTTGTCCGGCAGTTCATCGCCGATTTTCGCGCTGGGTTCTTCTTCGTCGAATTCCAGTTCATGCATCGAGCCCATGCGATCTTCATTGTCGTCGATGGGTTCCGGTTGCACCGCATCGAAAGGGCGTCGTGAATCATTCATGGCAATTCCTCATACTGTGGGCCTTACTGGTGTCGACCGGCAGCGCATCCAGGAATTCCAATGCATCGCCGACGTGACCTTGACCGACGGTCGTTTGTCATAGTTGCGCACTCTCAATCGAGGCTAGACAGCATGAACGAATTACAAGATCTGATTGATAACAACGCGCGTTGGGCCGATGCGATCAAGCAGGAAGATCCTGACTTCTTCTCCAAGCTGGCTCGTCAGCAAACCCCGGAGTACCTGTGGATTGGCTGTTCCGATGCGCGGGTGCCGGCCAACGAGATCGTTGGCATGCTGCCGGGCGATCTGTTCGTACACCGCAATGTGGCCAACGTAGTGTTGCACACGGACCTCAACTGCCTGTCGGTGATCCAGTACGCGGTGGACGTGCTCAAGGTCAAACACATCCTGGTCACCGGCCATTATGGCTGTGGCGGTGTGCGTGCCTCGATGCAGGACCGGCAACTGGGCCTGATCGACGGCTGGCTGCGTTCGATTCGCGACCTGTACTACGAGCATCGCGAGGCCTTGGGCCAATTGCCGACCGAGGAGGAACGTGTCGACCGCTTGTGCGAGCTGAACGTGATCCAGCAGGTGGCCAACGTCGGCCATACCAGCATCGTGCAGAACGCCTGGCACCGCGGGCAGAAACTGTCGATCCATGGCTGCATCTACGGCATCAAGGACGGACGCTGGAAGAGCCTGGACACCACGATCAGCGGTTTCGAACAGCTGCCGCCGCAGTATCGGCTGCGGCCGGTCGGCGCGCCCTGAGTCCGGTTCGTCAGTCGCGGTGACATTGACGGCGCCAGTGCCGTAGAAACTTCATTCCCTGTTCATTGGGCGGTTCGTCATAGCCGGTAATCCAGCCATGACAGTTGTACGAACCGCACCGGCAGGCGAACTGTCGATACAGTTTCTGTTCGGTACTGGCGTAGTCCATCGTCAGGCAGTCGCCTTCATCTATACGGGCCAGTGACCACAACCACAGTTCGCTCATGTCGAGGAAGACATTCGGGTTGCAGGAATGCAGCAGCAATCCGGCGAAGCGTGGGTCATACATGTGCACGTCCGGCAGGATCTGCAACGTGTGCAGGCGCCGTCGGCTCACCAACAGCCCCGAAACCCTGCACATCCTTGTCATGGGAGCGAATGGTTTACGGGCGATGATGCCGTTGCCGTTGCCGTTGCCGTTGCCGCGGCCGTCGGTCGTGTGATGCACTTCGAAGTCGTGCACCGAGGGGTAGCCCAAGCGGGTGCTGAGTTGTTTTTCCGGGTAGATGCAATCCCGGTGCTGTGAACAGGCGCTATCTGTGATGAACGTGGTCATGACAGTCCTTGTCGGTGCTAAACACTCGACTTGCTGGCGCTGGCGATCCTGCCGGCGGTCGTTGAAAAAACCTTGATAGCTTCGCCCAAGTCGGGGGCGTCATCTACTGTCGACTCTGACAGGTGCCAAAGGCGCTTTCCCGCGTCAGCGCCAGCCTACGCGGGAAAACGCCTCAAGGTTTAGACCGCCTCGGCTGGCAGCGGCATGGGTACCTTCAGTTGCGGAAGTTGCGACTTGATCGCCGGTGTTTCGCATTTTTTCGCTGCGTCTTCCTCGCTCAGTTTCCGAACCGAGGTGTAGAACAACTCGCAGGTTTTCTCCTTCTGCGTGACCTGCCAGGTCTGCGTGCACTGGTTCAGCTGGGTGTTCGGGTCGGTGCCCGGCTTGCTGCCCATGCCGGCCTGCCAGCATGCAGCACTCAGGTCCTGGCCCATGACTTTCAGGCCGGCGGCATCAGCCTTGGCTTCGTCTCCATCGTAGTTGTCCTTGTCGGCGGCGTACCAGATGTAGCTCGGATGGTTGGAGCCCAGGACCGGAACCTTGACCCCGCTACCGGTTGTGATGGTCGCCAAGCTGAGCACATTCACGGTCTGGCCGTACTGAGTCTTGATCCAGTTCCGAACGGGCGCTCCGAAGGCGACCATCGGCAATGCGGCGCCGCTGGCGGTTTGGGTGACCTGTGTGACCATGGTGGTTTGGTAATCGTTGAAGTAGCTATAGAGCCCCTCCAGTGTGCTGCCAGCATTGGACGGCGCTGCGATGGGCGCAATGTCGATGATGGTCTGGTAGGCCGGCGTCTGTTCAACCGCAATGCCGTTGACGGTCAGCAGTGTGGCCCAACGATCGGTGGTCGCCGACTCCAGGTAGTCCTGGGCCTGGGTCAGGGAGTAATCCGGCGGGAAGTGCAGCAACTCGACACTCTTGCGGTTTTCCAGGGCCATGCCAAGCGGCAGGAACAGGTACCAGTTATAGGACCATTTCTTGTCGCTGTTGAGTTTGGATGCGCCGTTGTACGCCAGGTCCCCGGCGTCAAGCAGGGCCTTGAGCGGTTGGCCGTAGCTCTTCGGTACGCCACTGATGCTGGCATAGACCTTGTCATTATCGATTTTGACGTGGACCTTGGCCGTGCCGTAGCCGTCGCGCTGCACGCTTTGGGTCAGGTAGTGCTCGACGGTCTGCTCCAGGGTCCAGTCGCGAAAGCAGATGACGTTGCAGTTGTTGGGGTAGGCGAAGAGTCGAGTGACGCGTTCGGTGCTGCCCAGTTGTACGTCAATGTCGGTGGCGTGGGCGGCGGCACTGAAGGCCAGGGCGGCAAAAGAAAGTACGGCGAGTTTGGACATGCTCAGATCCTTTTCAGCGTGTGGGCCCCTCAAAACAGGGCGCATCCATACTGAAACAGACCGGGCCGAAGAAGAAGTGGGCCGATGGAAATATCGGCCCTTTTTTATGGCTTTATGGCATCACTGGCGGCAAATAACTCAATGTCGTCCCCAGCGCCCATAGCAGCACCAGCACCAACGGCGTATGCACCAGCAACTGCACGAAGGAAAAACCGATCAGGTCCCTGGCCTTCAGCCCCAGAACCCCGAGCAACGGCAGCATGTAGAAGGGGTTGATAAGGTTCGGCAGCGCTTCGGCGGCGTTATAGATCTGCACCGCCCAGCCCAGGTGATAGTTCAGGTCGTTGGCCACCTGCATGACGTAAGGCGCTTCAATGATCCACTTGCCGCCGCCAGAAGGAATGAAAAAGCCCAGTACCGCGGAATAGACACCCATCAACAGGGCGTAGGTGTCATGGGAGGCGATTTGTACGAAAAAGGTCGAGATGTGGTGGGCCAGGGTCTGGGCATCGCTGCCTTTGACCGTGGTCAGCAACGCGGCGATCGAGCCGTACAATGGAAACTGGATCAACACGCCGGTGGTCGTCGGCACTGCACGGGCCACGGCGTCGAGAAAGCTGCGCGGCCGCCAGTGCAGCAAGGCGCCCAGCATGATGAACAGGAAGTTATAGGTGTTGAGCCCGGAAATGGCACTGATCGCAGGCTTGGTCGAAAACTCGTGGAACAGCCAGCCGGCCGCCAGCAGCACCAGGGCGATGATCAACAGTGGACTGTGTTCCAGCCATTCCCCTGGGCGGGTACGGGGCTGCAGCGCCGGCATGCTGAAACTGGGGTCGATACCACAAGCGGCGGCGTCACGGGCACTGTTCGGCCCGGGAGCGGTGGCGTAGGCGACGATCAGGGAAATCACGATCAGCGCCAGCAACATGACCCCGGACTGCCAGAGAAAAATGGTCTGGGTAAAGGGAATGACGCCAGTAATCGACAGGATCGAAGGCGGGAGGCTGGCCGGGTTGGCCTGCAATTGCGCTGCCGAAGAAGACAAGCCCAGGGCCCACACTGCGCCCAGGCCCAGGTAAGCAGCGGCCCCGGCGGCGCGATAGTCCATTTTCAAGTCGGTGCGCCGGGCGAGGGCGCGCACCAGCAAACCGCCAAACACCAACGACAGGCCCCAGTTGAGCAACGACGCGACCATGGAGATCAGCGCCACCCATGCCACGGCGGAGCGACCGTTGGTCGGAAGTCGTGCCAGGCGATCAATCAATTTGACGGCCGGTGGAGAACTGGCGACCACGTATCCGCCGATCACCACGAAGGCCATTTGCATGGTGAACGGGATCAGGCTCCAGAAGCCGTCGCCGAACGCCATGGCCGCCGCCGTGGGCGTGGCGCCGATAAATTGTGTCGCCACGGCGACCACCAGCACCGCCAGCGCGACGAAGACCCAGGAGTCGGGAAACCAGCGTTCGGCGAAACTGGAACAGCGCAAGGCGAAGCGGGCGGAACGGCTGTCTTCGATGTCGGTGGTCACGGCAATTACCTCGTTTTTATGGTTATGGGTATTGATGGCGGCAAAGGCTTCAAGGATCAGGCGCAACAGTAGAACAATCCAGTGACCATGGGAGGCTTATCGGGTTCGAGGGTGTCCTGGAATATTTTCACTGCGGGCTCGAGGTGCTCTTTAGAAAAAAAACGCCGGGCCGATGGCAAGGGAACAGCATTCAATTCTCCTGCTGTCGGAGCTGCCCATGTTCAACAACCGCCTGAAGCAGGAGCTACTGGCTCTTCGCCAAGAACTGTCCAGCCTTGCGCAAGTCAAGGAAAGCCTGGATCGCGAAATGCTTGGCCTCACCCTGGACGCCGATGGACGGATTCAATCGGTCAATCAGAATTTTCTCGACGAGATGCGCTACAAGAGCCAGGACTTGATTGGCCGGCCTGTGGATGAGCTGGTCCCTGGGTATTTGAAAACCAATGAGTTCCAGGTTCGCTTCAAGTCGGCGCTGACCCGTGGCGAGCACTTCTCCGGCGCCGTGCGCCTGCTGCGAGGCAATGGCCAGGAAGCCTGGCTGCGTTCGATCCTCCAGCCCGTACGAGGGGCTGACGGGCGGGTCCGCTTTTTTTCGATGTACTCCAATGACCTGACCCGCACCATCGAGGCGTCCCGCGAGCATGAAAACCTCATTGGCGCATTGGTGCGTTCAACGGCGGTGATTGAATTCGATCTGGGCGGTCACGTACTGACGGCCAATGATCGTTTCCTCAACGCCATGGGTTACAGCCTTGCGCAAATCAAGGGCAAGCATCACCGCATGTTTTGTGAACCTGAGGAATACAACGGCGCGGCCTACGAGCAGTTCTGGAAGCGCCTGAACAGTGGTGAATTCGTGGCCGGCCGCTTCAAGCGTATCGACAGCAGTGGTCGTGAGGTCTGGCTGGAAGCCTCCTACAACCCGGTGCTCGATGCCAATGAGCGGCTTTACAAAGTGGTCAAGTTCGCCACCAACATCACCGACCAGGTCAACCAGGAAAAAGCCGTCGCCGAGGCGGCCAACATCGCCTACAGCACCTCGTTGCAGACCGACAACAGCGCCCAGCGCGGCACGACGGTGGTAACCCAGGCCGTGGACGTGATGCGCGACCTGGCCCGGCACATGCAAACCGCTGGCGAAGGCATCGAGGCGCTGAATGAGCAATCCCTGGTGATTGGTACCATCGTCAAGACCATCAGCGGCATCGCCGAACAAACCAACCTGCTGGCGCTCAACGCCGCGATCGAAGCGGCCCGGGCCGGCGAGCAAGGTCGCGGCTTTGCGGTGGTGGCCGATGAAGTGCGACAACTGGCATCGCGTACCAGCCAGGCGACCGATGAAATCGTTGGCGTGGTCCGTCAGAACCAGGACATGGCCCGCAACGCCGTGGCCCTGATGACCGACGGCCAGCACCAGGCCGAACACGGCCTGGCCTTGGCAGCCGAGGCGGGAACGGTGATCGTCGAGATCCAGGACGGGGCGAAGAAAGTGGTCGATGCGGTGAGCCAGTTTGCCAATCAGCTATCGACCTAAGCTTCGAGTATTATTGTTTTTTACATATTAATTATTGTTTTGCGATAATTTCATGACTATGTTCTGGGCTCCTCTTATTTTGTTGGAGCCTCAACATGCGTACGAATCGTCTTGCCCTGTACAGCCAGCGCATGGCTGCCATAACGCTTTTCTTCATCGTCGCGATGATGGCCGTCAATGCCGTGGCCTGGCTCTTTCCTGATGTTGCGTCACGATACGGCCTGGGATTTGCCCTGACCGAACGACAGCTGTCGAGTTTGTCCGAAGAGGCGCTGCACTTGACCGGCTGGCAATCGCTAGGCGGCATTTTGCTGTCGAGTATTCCTTTGTTGGCGTTGGTGGCTGGCCTGGCCAACTTGCGGCAGTTGTTCAAGCGGTATGCCCATGGCCAGTATTTTTCCAGCGAAGCGGCTGTCTATCTGGGCAAGGTCGGGCGCGCGGTTGCGCTGTGGGTGTTGTTGGATTTCCTGTGCGAGCCGTTTCTCAGCCTGCTGATGACAATCCATGCGCCGGTTGGCCAACGATTGTTGACCCTCAGTATTACCGCCCCCTCCTTTGTGGCTTTGTTTCTTGCGGCCTGTATTGCGATCATTGCCCGGATCCTGTCCCAAGCCAGTGAAGTCGACTCAGAAAACCGAACTTTCGTTTGAGAACCCCATGCCTATCGTGATTCAACTCGATGTAATGCTGGCGACACGCAAGGTCAAATCCAAGGACCTCGCCGCCGCCATAGGCATTACCGAAGCCAACCTTTCCTTGCTCAAGCAAGGAAAGGTCAAGGGTATACGCCTGGCGACCCTCGAAGCCATTTGCAGTTATCTGCAATGTCAGCCCGCCGATCTACTGGTCTATCAGCCCCAGAGCGAGGTTGATCAATCCCCCAGCGCTTGACCCTCACGCCGTGGATCCGCCCCGCCAGCCAGTGTGGTTTTCCCTTGCGCATCGCGCACCCGGACAATCGCCTGGGTGCCACTGGTCATGTCAATTTCGCTCACCTCATGGCCTTTGTCTTTCAGCGCCTGGATCAGCGCCGGGCTGAATTGGCCCCGCTCCAGTTCGGTAGGGCCGTTGCGGCTGCCGAAGTTGGGAAGGTTGATGGCGGTTTGCGGGTCGAGGTCCCAATCCAACAGGCCAATCATTGACTTGGCGACGTATTCGATGATCTGAGAGCCACCGGGGGAGCCGACAGCGGCCACCAATTCCCCCCGACGATCGAAGATCAGCGTCGGTGCCATGGACGAGCGTGGGCGCTTGCCCGGTTCGACGCGGTTGGCGACTTTTTGCCCATTCTCTTCGGGGATGAACGAGAAATCGGTCATCTGGTTGTTGAGCATGAAGCCCTGGACCATCAAGTGTGAGCCGAACGCCGATTCCACGGTCGTGGTCATGGACACGGCGCCACCCTGGTCATCCACGGCCACCACTTGCGAGGTGGAAATACGCAGGGGGGAACGGTCCGGGGCGTAGGCCACCTGGATGCCCGGTGGTGTGCCGGGCTTGGCGACGCCCATGCTACGAGGGCCGATCAGGCTGGCGCGGCTGGCCAGGTACCCGGCATCGACCAAGCCGCTGAGCGGCACGGCGACAAAATTGGGGTCGGCAATGTATTGGGCGCGGTCGGCATAGGCCAGCCGCTCGGCTTCGGCGATCAGGTGCACCGCGTCTGGGGTGGGTTCAATGCCGGCGGGCTTGTCGGTCTTGACGGGTTTCAAAGGTGCGAGGGCTGCGGGGCTGTCGCGCTGTTCCAGGGCCTGCAACGTCCCGAGGATCTGCGCCACGGCAACCCCGCCCGAAGACGGTGGTGGCATGCCGCAGACTTGCCAGCGCTTGTAGTCGGTGCACAACGGTGCTCGTTCCCGCGCGGTGTAGCCCTGAAGGTCGTTCAGCGAAAGGCTGCCGGGGTTGGCGTGGCCTTGTACCTTGGCGACGATCTCGTCGGCGATCGGGCCTTTGTACAACGCGTCGGGGCCTTCGTTGGCGATGCGATTGAGCACGCCGGCCAATGCTGGATTTTTCAGCACGGTGCCAACCGCCTTCGGGCTGCCATCGGCATTGAGAAAGTAAGCGGCCATGTCTGGCGAACCCGGCAGGGAGGCGTCGGCGGCGATCAGCGAGTGCAGTCTGGGCGAGATCGCGAAGCCCTGTTCCGACAGCGTGATGGCCGGCTCGAACAGCGTCGCCCATTTGAGGCGGCCATGTTTGCGATGGGCCAATTCCAGCCCGCGCAACACCCCCGGTGTACCCACGGAACGACCGCCGATCTGCGCCGCCGTAAAGGGCATGGGTTTGCCGTCGGGTTGCAGGAAAAGCCTTTCGGTGGCGCCAGCCGGTGCCGTTTCGCGCCCGTCATAAGTGCTCACAGCCTTGCCGTCCCACAACACAATGAATGCACCACCGCCGATGCCGGAGGATTGTGGTTCCACCAGGGTCAGCACGGCCTGCATCGCAATGGCCGCGTCGATGGCCGAGCCCCCGCGTCGCAACATCTCCCGCCCGGCCTCGGCCGCCAACGGGTTGGCCGCGGCCGCCATGTGCTTGTCGGCGTAGCGGGTCTGCAGATCGGTACGGAAGCCGGAGACGACCTCTGGTGGAGCGGGCAATGCCGGTGTCGCTGTGGAGGAGGGTGGCGCCTTACAGGCCGCGAGTGTTAGAGCGACAGCCAGCAGCGAAACGGCTGACAGGCGATGGAGGTTCGGTTTCAGATCTGTAAGCACGTGTCGCTCCATCCGTGGACTTTGGGGGTATAGAGAACGACTGTAGCGATGCGAGGCGTGGGGCGCAAATCAACACGAGGCTGGTCGCCTTGATTTCCGGCTTGCCCAGCTGCACCGTGGCGAGGGAGCTTGCTCCCGCTGGGCTGCGCAGCAGCCCCTTTTTTAGTACTTGGTGTACACAGTCATTTGAACAAGATTCCTAAACGCACTGTATCTAAATAGTTTAGTGCTTTTAATTTTACTCAGGCATACATGCAGGCATTACAAGCTGCCGCCTTTTGACTACTTTTTTCTCTCATGCTTGTACCAACAGAGAATGATCGTCACGCCAATACCTGAGGGAGCGATAGACAGAGTCCAGATTACCGCTCCCATGACAAACCCTTGGCTTGACAGGCTCATCAGTAGACTTGATGCGAGCAACAGCGTTGCGCCGCAACGTAACACGCGTGTTCCGAGTAACTGCCGTTGAAGCGTAACCCTGCGCAAGTGAGTGATTTGACTTAGCGCCAATGCGCAGAGCCCCAATACCATTAAGCAGACCGCAGCGATGCTCGATAACCAATAAGCCATTTGTCACCTTGCCGAGCGCTTGTGACGGAGCAAGCGCCTACCCATGATTCCCGCGAGCAACGCGATGATCATCAACGCCAGATCCACCCCCGCCACCGCCGATAGCTTGTGGTTCATTGCCCGCCAGAGATGATCGCCCGTACTCCAAGCATTGGAGAGCACAGCCAGTAGCGCCAACGCGCTGATCAGCAAAAGGTGCGCGGCCCATGGCGCCCGTGATTGCGCCGAGCGCAAGATAACCAACAGGGCATGCACAGCCGCCAGCACCCAGACCCAGTAAAATGCTGTGGTTTCCCACTGGGCCCGGTCAACCAGGTCGATCGGCAGCCATCGATTGACCACTAGCATGGCCAGGGTGGCCAGTGGCATTCCAGTGATCAGCGCGCTGCTGAGCAGTGTCATCGACACCACGCCCCATTGCCCGGCAGCGTGCTGCAGGCGGCGCTTTTCCAGCCAGTACAACAGGCCACTGCCGAGCATCACGCAACCACTCAAACCGGCAAAAAAATACAAGGCGCGCAACCACTGCTGCTGAAAATGCGCCACATGCAATCCGGCCAGAAACTTGAAGCTCGCGGCGGCGGCCGGCAATCGGGACTCATGTAGCAGCCTTGCGCTGGCGCCATCGAAGTACAGGGTTTGCCCATCCTGGCTCATGCGGTCAGCCAAGGAGCGACTGATCTCGACGTAGGCATTGGCATCCCCGGGGTGCCAGACCCGGACAAACGCCGGCTCGCCATCGCCCCAGTGCAATCGGGCTTGCGCCATCATCCGGTCCAGCGAGGCCAATGACCCCGGTATGCCCGATGCCGGGCGACTGTAGGCTGCGTCCGCCTCTTGACCGAACTTACCGGGCTGGTCCAGGTACACCGCCAGGATGCCGGCAGGGAGATACAGCGGGAACAGGATCAGCACTCCCGACAACAGGATGACCACTTGAAAAGGCAGGGTAAACACACCGGTCAGGTTGTGCATGTCCAACAGCCGCCTGGGCGACTTATCGGCTCGCAATGTAAACAGATCCTGAAACAGGCGCGCATGGATACAAACGCCGGCAATCAACGCGATTATGCCCAGCATGGCGGCAAGGCCCAGCAGGCGCGCACCGATGTTCCAGAAGTTGATATTGAGGGTGTAATGCATTCGGTAGAAAAAGTCGCCGCCGAGGCTTCCGGCTTCGGGCAGCGCGCGGTCCCCGGCCGGCGCCAGAAAACGACTGAAGCCCTGACGGTCCTTGGTCCAGGCTTGAAATCGCACCACTGGCCGGCGCTCATCGGGCAGCTCCACGTACCACTGCATCAGCGGTTTGCCCTGCGTCAAGCCGGCTATGTGGGGGACCACCCGGTGATCCAGTGACAAGGGCGTGTCAATTGGTGCCAGGCGAATGTGCGGCAGCATCCAACTATCCAGCTCACGGTCATAAACCGCCAGGCTACCCATGAAAAATGCGATCAGCAGCAGCCCGGAAAAACCGATGCCGACAAATCGATGCATCCACAGCAACGCCTGCCGAACACTCGTGAACATCAGGCGCCTCCCGCCAGATAGCGGGTGTTTGCCCACATCGCCAGCAGTGCACTCACCACCAGCAAGCCGTTGCGCGTTGCATGTGGCGCACTGAACAACCACAACACCAGCCATGGAAAGAGCAAGAAACTGGTGATCGAACTGGTTAGCACCGCTTCACTGGGCTGCACACGCCAATGCACTAGGCACAACGCCAAAAAGCCGTTCAGCGCCCAGCACGATAGGTAACTGAGCAGCAACACCAGCACCAGCCACGCGGTACGCTGTGGGCCTAGGTTTTTCCTTGGTTGTTTTGACGCTGTTTGTCTCACCCCAACTCCCGGATCGCAGAGCGTGTAGCCGATAAAAAACGGCATACCGAAGTATGCCGGGTGAGTGACAGGCAATCGTAATCAGAACTTGGCGCGCAGTGTCATGGACACGGCACGGGGGTCACCGAAGATATTCCCGTCCTGGAAAGTGTTGATCCGCTGAAAGTACTTCTTGTCGGTCAGGTTGGTGCCGAGCAGATCAGCGGAGAAGTTTTGCGTGATCTGGTAGCCAATGCCCGCATCGTACAGAGCGTATCCACCCTGGCGGAGTTTGGTGCCGTTCATGCCGATGCCAGGGACATCCAGCTTATTATAGGTCTCGCTGACAACGCTGACGCCACCCTGGACACTCCACTTCTCCAACTCGCCGGGCAGTTTGTACAGGCTCCACACCCGCAACATGTTTTTCGGCAGGTAGGTCTGCAACTGCTCGTTGGGGCTGTTATAGCGTTTGTAGGTATGGGTAAAGTTCGCGCTGAGGAACCAGTCGGGAGTCATCTGTCCACTCAGCTCAGCCTCGAACCCACGGGTCCGAGCCTTGCCGCTGGCAACCACGGCCCGTGCATTCGGATCGTTCATATCCGGAATTGCGCGATTCTCTTCTTCGATCTGGAACGCTGCCAACGAGGCGTTCAGTGCGCCATCGAGGAATTCGCCCTTGATACCCAGTTCATGTTGCTTGCCTTCCAGCGGCTTTATGATGTTGTTGTTGATGTCCAGATTGCTGACAGCCTGTGGCTGGAATACGCCGGAATAGTTGGCATACACCGAGTAGTTATCATTGAGGTCGTAGATCAGCCCGTAGAACGGAGTGAACTTCTGCGACACACTATCGCCGCTTTTTTCCGACGGTGAGCCGGCCTCGGGTTGGTGCTGACTGCGGTGCATCTCAAGCCAGGTCACGCGCCCGCCGAGTACCAGCGTCAGAGGGTCGGAAAGGCTCAAGCGCATGTTGCTGTAAAGCGCTTTTGCGCGGGTGTTGGCAACACTGGTCGGCAACTTGTCCGAATCAGGAAAGGCCGGGTAGGCAAAGTCGGGCTGCGGGTTAACGAGATCAACGTCCCCTAGGAAATTTGAAAAGTAGCCGCCGTTGGAGGC
Organism: Pseudomonas sp. NFACC46-3; assembly: GCF_900114515.1. NCBI lineage: Bacteria > Pseudomonadati > Pseudomonadota > Gammaproteobacteria > Pseudomonadales > Pseudomonadaceae > Pseudomonas > Pseudomonas sp. NFACC46-3. The sequence goes on along the minus strand of NZ_FOTH01000008.1, from coordinate 163,587 downwards.
GAACTCGGAGCGCGAATAGTTGGCGCCCACCAGCACTGTATGTTCACGCCCGAGGAAGTTGAACGGACCATCGACATATACGTCAGCCTCGTCCTGTTTCTCGCGGTAATCGAACATGATCGAGTTCATTGACACCAAGTTGTCCGCAGGGTCGATGCCGCCGCCATTACGTGCGTAAGCCTGTGTCAAATCGTAATTGTTATCGGCGTGCCGCAGCGACAACCTGGTCTTCCAGCCATCGCCCAACTGATGCTCGAGTTCGGTGAAAACTGCGGTACTCCAGAAGTAGTCGCGGTTCCAGTCTTCACCGTAAAAGTTCTTGCGCGATGCATTCGGCAGTGACATCGCGGCTTCACCGGCTGAATTAGTGTAACGATAGGCCGGTAGGGAGCGTTGGGCGCCACGGATGTCGGTGTTCTGATTGCTCGCACCGATTGTCCAGACTGTGTCTGGCGTCAGGTCTATATCGACAATGCCATAGACTTGATTCGACTCTCGCTTGCCGCCACTGTCGTAGTAGTAACCTTCGTCGTGCTCGCTGAGCACCAGGCGTCCCCGCACATTACCGCTCTCGGTCAACGGGCCGGTGACGTCAACCATGCCCCGATAGTCGTCCCAGGAACCGGCGCTGATTTCCGCCGAAGCAGCTGCCTCGGCCAACGGTCGCTTGCGTATCAGGTTGATGCTACCGCCGGGGCCGCCTGCACCGGTCAGGCTGCCAGACGGGCCCTTGAGTACCTCGACGCGGTCATACATGGTCAGGTCGGGTGACAGGAACACCCTGTTGTCCATGGTGGTCGGCGTACCGTCCAATTGCAGCGAGGTCATTTCGAAACCCCGGGAGAAAAAACTTAGACGGCTGGCGTCGATTCGCTGCACGGTTACACCACCGACCTTGCCCAGAGCATCTTCGAGGGTATAGAGATTTTGCTTCTGAATACGCTCCTGGCCAATCACGTTGATCGTCTGCGGCACCTCTCGAAGACGCAACGGGACTTTGGTACCCACCGACACGGTGGGTGCTTCGGTCTGCATTCCGACGATCGACTGTGCCGGTAGCGTCATGCTGCCGAGGGCGTCCAGCGTCAAGGTTCCATCCGAGGTCGTGCGTACTGACAATCCGCTGCCTTCAATCGCGATTTGTGCCGCTCGCTCGGCATTCATTGTTCCCTTGATGGCCGGAGCACGTAGCCCGGCAACGAGATTCGGCACATACACGATTTCGTGACCGCTTTGGCGGGCTATGCGGTCGAGGGTTGCCACCAGGGAGTCGGCTGGCAAGTCGAAGTTTTGTAGCGATTGGCTTTGCGTCGAAGCCGACTCCGCAAAGCTGGTCGAAGCGTATCCTTGAGCCAGCAATACAGAAAAGCACACAGACGTTAGCCTGCGCGTAGTGTTAAAACGATTGGACATAGGTAACTCCGTGTTGGCGGCTGCGCTTTTATTAGCGGTTAATGCCTATGTCCAACGAGACTGAAAAAGCGATACAGGGCAGATGAAAAAAACTTAGCCGAGCAGTTCGATCTGGGTCCAGAACCCCAGGTACTGCTCGATGCGTACGGGCAGAATCTGCTCCAGCGAGTTCAGTGCACGCTCACTGTTATCCAAGGAGAACAGGCCGGAAACACGAAGCCGGGCCGCTGCCGTACTGATGCGGATCACCCCGCGTCGGTAAGGCTGCAATGCCTCGATCACTTCCCCAAGCGCCCAGTCATCCACACTTAGTTTGCCGCTCTCCCAACTGCTCTCACCTTTACGATTAGCCGCCAGTGGCGTGATGCCTTTCGAGTCGAGTCGGGCACCTTCGCCGCTTTGGAGTGCTGAACAACGATCGTTGAGGCGACCGATGCAGAGGCTGGACCGCATGCCCCATACATGGGTCGAATCGCCCTGCAGCGAAACCATGAACCGAGCGCCAGCGCCGCGTGCAAATCCGTGGGACGTTTGCACTACGAAAGGCCGAGGGTCGTCACTGACCTCAATGATCAGCTTTCCGGCACGCAGCAGCAGGCTGCGCTCGCTATCAGTAAAATTGATATCCACCGCGCTGCGTGCATCCAACCGCAATTTGCTGCCATCCGACAGATTGAAATCACCCCGTTGGGCCGTAGCGGTCCGCAAATCGGCTCCGATAGTAGAGAACAGCGTACTCTGCCGGCCAATCAGTGTTGCACCGATGCCGACACCGCCGAACACCAGCGCCCCACGAAGCAAGCGACGTCGCTGCAGATCAGGGGTTTGCAGCACCCGGCGTACCTGTGAGTCCGAGCCACGCAAGAGGGGTGGGAAGGTTGCCTCCAAATGGACCTGAACTTTCTCCCATGCCTGCGCATTCGTCGGGTTGGCAAACCAGGCGTCAAACGCCTTTTGTTCGTCGGCCATGACTTCGCCTGAGCGCATACAGGCCGTCCACTCGATAGCTTCATCGACTGCGGAGCGTGTGTGCTTCATTTGCGCATCAGATTCTGGCAGCACAGTTTCAAACCCTTGGCCACGTATTGACGTACTCGAATGGTCGAGACCCCGATCAACTCGGCAATGTCGGCGTACTTCATTCCGTCCACCTGACTGCACAGAAATGCAGTACGGGCTCGCGCAGAAAGACCGGCGAGCAAGGCATCGATTTCAAGGAGCGCTTCAATCGCCAAAGCACGTACTTCGGGAGAGGGCTCAAACATTTGAGGTTGCAACGCTAACGCTTCCAGATAAGCACGCTCCAGATCGCGCCGTCGCCAACTGTCGTACATCAATCGCTTGGCAATGGTCGTAAGCAACGCCCGAGGTTCGCGTATCGCCTGCGGCTCAGGTAAAGCGACAACCTGAACGAACACTTCGGCAGCCATGTCAGCGGCATCATGAGTACAACCAAGCCGCGCCCGCAGGCGACTCAGCAACCAACCATGATGGTCGCCAAAAAGACTGTGCAGAACCGTCTGCCGAGCACTGGAAGAAGCGAGCGCAATGTGGGTCATTGGAGTGTACTGAATGATAATTCTTATCATTATCTCCAGTGTTGTGATTTTTTCAAGGCGTAAGGCTTTCTATGAGCTTCGCCACTGCGACATGGGGCGTTTAGACGTCCCTCATCAATGTTTTCCTAGAGAAGGGAACACGTGACGTTCCAAGGCTCCGAGAATCCTCTTCGCTGTGTCGAGATCCCAGCCGCCCAAGCGAGAGGAATGCCATTTACGAGCCAAGGCCTCAAGGGGTTCGTTTGTGGCTTCTATCTCCGCAGCTTTCCTAGCTTTCTTGGCGGCTATCGGAGAGGGGACGGCGTTTGATATCGCTGCGCTTCATCCATGTATGCTTCTACTGAGGCAGACATGGGGGGCATACAGGATGTGAAGGATGCGCGTAGAGCGGAATGGATTTCCAGATACAAGAAAGCCCGCACTAGGCGGGCTTCTTGTTGTTCAAAGACGTTCGAAAACATCGTTGAACAGGACTTGGTGGCTACACAGGGACTTGAACCCCGGACCCCAGCATTATGAATGCTATGCTCTAACCAACTGAGCTATGTAGCCAAGTGGCGCGCATTATTCGCCGGTAACGAAGATGTGTCAAGCGTAAATCTGAAATATTTCTCTGCGCTTTCAACCGCTTAACAATCCTCGCAGCAAATCGCTATCAACCGAGCTGAAATCTCCCTGTGTTGGCACTCAGAGCCCGGCTTCCCTGGCTCAGGGTATCCGCCGCCAGGTTCACGGCCCTTGCGCCTTCAAGCAAACGCATTGCTGCCTGGTCGACCTGCTGGATATTGCCGCTGACCTCGTCGGCGGTGCTGGCTTGCTCATCCACGGCGGTGGCGATTTGCGCCAGGGTATCGGTGACGCTTTGCACCGCGCTGGCAATTTCTCCCAGCCGTTCGCCAAGACCGGTGACGGCTTGGGCGTCGGTCTGGGCCTGGCCGCAGGCGGCTTCCATCAGGCTGACGGCTTCGTTGACCGTGGCGCGCAGGCTGTCGACGGTGGCGGCAATCTGTTGTGTGGAGGATTGGGTGCGTTGCGACAGGCTGCGCACCTCGTCGGCCACCACTGCGAAACCACGGCCCTGTTCCCCGGCGCGAGCGGCTTCGATGGCGGCATTGAGGGCCAAAAGGTTGGTCTGCTCGGCCACGCCGCGAATGGTATCGACCACCAGTTGGATCTGTTGCCCCTGCTCGCTGACCCGTCCCAGTGCGGCGGCGGTTTCGTTGAGGCGCTGGTTGAGCTGCTGGATACTGGCTGTGGTGCGTTGGCTGTCGTGGCTGCTGTCGGTGGCGATGCGGCGGGTCTGCTGGGCGCTATCGGAGGCCTGTTCACAACTCTTTGCCACGCCCTGGGAGGTGGCGGCCAGTTGTGTCGCGGCGGCAGCGATCTGGCTGATCTGCATCTGCTGGGCCTCGACTTCGCCCAGGGCGCCGCTGGAATGGGTATTGAGGGTGCGTACAGCGTTGCTCAACTGCAACGTTTCGTGGTCGACCCCCAGCAGGCTGTTGCGCAATTGCACCACGGCGACGTTGAGAGCGGTGCTGATGGCCGCCAGTTCATCGCGCCCTTGCACCGGCACTTGCAGGCTGAGATTGCCGTCGCGCAGGGCTTCGGCCAGCAGGGTAATGCCGCTGGCGCTGCGCCGGATCGACGCTTGCAGGCAAACAAAAAGATACAGCGCCGCCAGCAGCAGGCAGCCCAGTACCGTCGCCACCAGGGTGAACTGGCGAATCGCCGAACCGTGGTAGTGGTCCAGCCGCGTATCCAGTGCCACCAGTGACTGTTGCCGCAGGGTCGCCAGGTCGGCGAGGAGGGCGTCCATGTGTTTTTCGAAGTCTTCGGGCTTGAGATTGATGGAACCGCCGAACACGCCGTCATCCAACACTTTCAGGCCAGCATCCAAGTGCTTGAGGCTGCCCTGGTATTGTCCGGCCCAGGTTTGCAGATCGCTGGGCAGGCGGGTTTCCAGCAGCGCCCCGGTCTTGACCAACTGGTCCCGGGCGTCGCCGATACGGCTGCGCAGGTCCCGCAGTTGCAGGCGACTCTGCAACGTGAACTGGCCTGATACCACGGAGGCTTGTCCAACGCTGGCCAGGCGACCGACCCGTTCGATCAGGTCCGGCGTCTGTTGGGTGGAAATCTGAGTCAGCAAATACGTTTCCAGCCAGGAGGCGAGGGTCAGGCGGTTGTCCATGACCATCTGTTCGCGCAAGGCTTGCAGGGCGCTGAGGGCGGCGGTGAAGCGGTCGTAGCCATCCGGCCACCAGCCCACGCTGCCCAGGCTTTTCGAATCCAGACCGTTGAGGCTGGTTTGCAGGGCTTGATAGCGGGCGAGGGTATCGGCTTCGGCGCCTTCGGTTTGCAGGGCGTTGCCCAGGTCACTGGCGGCCTGGGTAAGGGCCGGTTGCACTGCGTCATACGCTGCCATGGCGGCCAGCGTCGCGGGTGTCGGCTGCCGATTGGTTTCGGTGGCACGCCAGCGGGCTGCGCGGTTGCGCTGCGCGGTGAGCAGGTTGTCCAGGTTATCCAGGGCCAGCAATTGGCGCACCCCGGCGCGTTCCCCGGAAATCAGGCTGAGTTTGTCGCGATAGTCCTGGCCGATAAGCCATAGGCTGCCCATGAGCGGCAGGATAAAAAGCAGGAACAGCAATTGGAATTTGCGGGCGAAGCCGAAATGCCCCAACAACCTGATTCCAGGTGATAAAAAAGCCTGCATGCCCATACTCCCCTGAACACCCTTGCACTATTTTTGTGCGTTTTCTACACAAGTGTCGAAACAGGTGCTCTTTTAAAAGGCCTCGAAAGTTTGTCCAAATCGGCTCGGTAGGCCAGCTCTGTAGCGAAACTTCCCATTCTCGGTCTCCTTTGTAAGGAGCCGTGTTGTAGACCGTTAACAAGGCAAGATTCAGACCATGGCGTTGGGCTATCACCTTGGATTTCGACAATTTTTCGAGGTCGATAGCTAGCTAAGGGGATAGCCTTGCTGCACCGAAAAATGGCACATTGACGCCTTGCCCGTGTGCACCCTCTGTCGTATGGAAACTCCCATGGCTATCAGCAATACCCAGGCCGAGACCCCACTCGTTGCCACCACTGCGCAAAGCAGCCCGTTGGTCATGCGGATCATCGGCGCCGTGGCGCTGGCGCATCTGATCAACGACTTGATCCAGGCCGTGCTGCCCTCGATTTATCCAATGCTCAAGGACAGCTATGGCCTGACGTTCACTCAGGTTGGCTTGATCACGCTGACGTTCCAGTTGACCGCCTCTTTGTTGCAGCCTTGGGTCGGCTATCACACTGACCGGCACCCCAAGCCCTGGCTGCTGCCGGCCGGGACGGTATGCACGTTGATCGGCATTGTGATGATGTCCATGGTCGGCAGTTTTGCCTTGATCCTGTTGGCGGCGGGATTGATCGGCATTGGCTCGTCGACCTTTCACCCGGAAGCGTCGCGGGTGGCGCGATTGGCCTCGGGCGGCCGTTATGGGCTGGCGCAATCGACGTTCCAGGTGGGCGGTAACGCCGGCTCAGCGTTCGGCCCGCTGCTGGCGGCGGCGATCATCATTCCCTATGGGCAAGGCAATGTGGCCTGGTTCGGCTTGTTCGCCCTGTTAGCGCTGTTCGTGCTGTACCGCATCAGCCGCTGGTACGCCAACCACCTGAACTTGTTCAAGCTCAAGCAAGGCCAAGCGGCCACGCATGGCTTATCCAAAGGCCGGGTCTTGAGTGCGCTGGTGGTATTGGGGCTGTTGGTGTTTTCCAAGTATTTCTACATGGCCAGTTTCACCAGCTACTTCACGTTCTACCTGATCGAGAAGTTCGACTTGTCGGTGGCCTCTTCGCAATTGCACCTGTTCCTGTTTCTCGGGGCAGTGGCGGCGGGGACGTTCTTCGGCGGACCGATTGGCGACCGGATCGGGCGCAAGGCGGTGATCTGGTTCTCGATCCTCGGCGTGGCACCGTTCACCCTGATCCTGCCTCACGTTGACCTGTTGTGGACCAGCATCCTCAGCGTGGTCATCGGCTTCATCCTGGCCTCGGCGTTCTCGGCCATCGTGGTGTATGCCCAGGAGCTGGTACCGGGCAACGTCGGGATGATCGCCGGCGTGTTCTTCGGGCTGATGTTCGGTTTCGGCGGGATTGGCGCCGCGCTGCTGGGGCACCTGGCGGACATCCGCGGCATCGAGTATGTGTACTGGTTGTGCTCGTTCCTGCCGCTGTTCGGGGTGTTGGCGATTTTCTTGCCGAGGACTCGAAAGGCTTGAGGCGCGAAGGTCCATGTAGCTGAGCCGACGCCAACGCGAGCTTGCTCGCGAAGGCGTCGGCACATCCAACATCATTGCAAACCGACCCAGCGCCTTCGGAGCAAGCCCGCCTGTCAACACGGCTTTTTCTTCTAGCGCAATTCCCGCTCCTTATGCCTGCGATTCACCCTTCAAGGACGGTAGATACTGGCCTGGATGGCGCCGGGGTATTGCTTGTACCCGCCCGAGTTGCACAGTGGAGTCGACAGTTGATAATCGCCCGCCGTCGTGGCGTTGGCGGTGCGCACATTACCGGCCGCAAACCCAGAGTAATCCTGAAAGGCATCGAACGAGGCGATTGGCTCGTCGAAGTAGTTGCCACGGGAAGGGTCGAAGATCGAGAGCGTGAGCGCTACGCCACCAGGAAATGCTGCTTCGGCCTCGATCAACACGGTCTCGTAGGGATACAGGGTTTGTGGGGACGGCCCAGCGGAGGTGGGGGACGGATTGAACACCGTGGCCACCAGCGTGTTCGGGCTCAGGTTGGTAAGCGCGATTACCAGGTAATTGGCGGCGTTGCCGCTGTAGGTGTAGGGCCGCGTCATGGCGAATGCCCAACCGTTCCTGTTGTTAAAAAAGTCGTCCTTCGAGCCGCCGTTGTCCCAGACTTGGGTGAGCGCGATTTCTTGCGGATAGATTGACCAATCCGTCGAATCGGCGATCCAGTATTTGAAGTAGGTCCCGTCGATCGCGGGTGTGATGTACTGCGCATAGGCGGGCACACCGTCGATGGGGTTGTTATTGACGTCCAGGTATTGATAGATCTGGAATTTGGTCGGCAGCAGCATTTGCATCACCGACAGCACGTAGCCCTGCTTGGCGGCTTTCACCATATTTCCAGTTTCACCGGAGTTCCAGAACAATCCGTCGGGCGCAGTGGAAGCGATCAGCGTATAGGTGATTTTCAGCTTGGCCCAGTCGGTCAGTATCGTGGTTTCCATGGTGTCGAACGTGTCCAGCAATCCTTCGAAGGTAGCGCTCAATTGTCCCCACAGGTCGGCATAGGCTACCTGGAACAGGCTGGGAGAAACGTTCGAGGTCTGGGCCGCGACCGCCACATTGATACCGCTCTGGAGAACGTTGGCCGCGACGGCGAAATAATTGATGTCGCCTTCCATCGTTTCAGCCGAGAGCACCGTGTAGATGACGCCCGAGAGCACCGCCAGGATGATGCCGCCGATATTGGTCGAGTCACCGTCCTCGAACCCGGCATCCAGCCCAAGTTCGGAGAGCAACGCCCCCTGGTCCTCGAACAGCAGGGTGTGGAAACTGGTGTAGCAGGCGAACAGGCTGTTGACGGCGCTCGCCGCGCTGAGCTCCAACTTCAACTGGTCCACTACGGGGTGCCAGACTTGCGGTGGGAACGCGCTGTAGTCCAGGCCGAGCATGTCTTGCCGGTAATTGTCCAGGGTGCTGGCGCCGTTGGTGTACTGCTCGCGCAGGATCAAATGGGGCTGATTGTTCATGGCCGCCAGTTTGTTGTTGATCCAGTCATAGACAGCCTGTTGGTCAGGCGTAAAGGCCGGGAAGGCCGGGTCGGACGCCGGCAAGGCCATGATGCTGTCCAGGGGCGTGGTAGGCATGAAGTACCATTGGCTCGAGGTGTCGGTGTCTTGCATCTGAACCGAGCCCCCCGTGATATCGACACTCAGATACTGATTCGAAGCGCTGTTCTGGATGGCCGTGGGGCCGAGTCCCGTTCTCCACAGCCAGGTTTGCTCGACCGGGACGGGTACGCTCTGTGTGGTGTTGATTGGCGTACTGCTGTCGGTATCCTGACCCAGCACCAACCCGGCGAGCAGGCCACTGAGCAGCCGTCCATCGGCGGTGACTTGCCAGATCTGGTTGGGCGAACCGGCCACGAAAGGGCTCAGCGTCACGCCGTCTGAACTGGCGGTGAGTACAAAGGGCACGCCTTTCTCGGGTGCAACGAGGTGGCTTTGTACATTGACCCAGCGAGTCGGCGGCCAAACCTGATAGTGATTGCTGCTTGAGGCCCAGCAGGCTTGGTTGAGGGTGTTGTACAGCACGAGGTTGCCGTCGGTCTGGACGAGCAGTTCCTGTGGGTCGATGCCGTTGGTGTAGGGTGACCATGCCACGTTGCCGTCGCTGGTACCCAGGACCAGGTTGCCATCGGTCTGGACATCGAAGTAGGCGCCATTGTTGGTGCCTGTGGCCCAGATCGCGCTACCGGTGAACGAGCTGTTGGCCGCCACGGGGCCTGTGACGACCTGGTACAGCACCAGGTTGCCGTCAGGCTGCAGCAGCAACACGTAACTGTTGTCGGCCGCTGCCGCCCACTGGCCGGGCAGCATCCGCGTGTTGGGTGGAATGTTGCCGTTGTCAGCCTGGACCGGATCGCCGAGCGGGACCGTGAGGAAGGCGCTGGGGTTGGTGGATGTTGCCAGCGTTATATCGCTCAGGTTGTTCATGTGGATCTCCTTTTCACGACATTGGGTGGACGCCTTGCGGTTGTTTTCGGAGGTGAGTGAGCGCAGTGCATGGGTACGGCTGCGCTCCCAAGAGTCCGGCGCGCCGGTGCCTGCTACGCCGATGCATTGATCGGGAAGTCTTTTCAAGTGTCGGGTTGCGAAGTCCCGGAGCGAATCATCGTTCCCGGACTTGAGGTAGCCGAGGGAATGCTCAGCCAGGGAGGTGCCGTTCAATGTCGCCAGTGGCTGGCAGCACTGCACAAATGGCGGGGGCGGGTCTCTTCGTATATCCGTGGTTTGCGAGACGGTGCATGAGAATCTCCCTATCTATGCGGAAGAAGGCGTTCGAGCGTTGTGCCTTGCTGGGCGCGCATGGAGTGTAGCCCGGCGCCCATATCTTGCCTGAGCCCTCCCTTTTGCGCGGTGGTGGCCAGTGCCGTGCAAGGAGTGAGTCCAAACTTGAAACGCTGTGAATCTTGTACTTGATGAGTACGTTGCTGTTGCGACTAAAGTATTGGTTTGTATAAGCCTTAAGTGGGTATTTGTATAAAGGTTGGTCGTGTTAATTTGCTGTTGTGGTTAATGGTTGGAAGGGAATCTGCAGCATTATTCAAGGGTGACCCCTGTGGTGACTGAAAAAGCAGGTTTTCACATTCTTTCCAGCTATCGCCCTTATTGTCCCGGACATAAGGCCTTCGATTCTTGGTTTGATGACCTCTTCTGCGCTGCGGGCGGACAGGGGTTGCGCCCCCCACCTGCCATATTGAAATTCTTATAAAGAGCTGTATCGCCAAGTTCTTCCAAGGTGTTTGCCTCGGGGACGGCGTAGCAGCCGTAATCGATTGTCATGCCGTGTCGTGCATACGTTAGATGCTGCCGTCTTTTGACGTTGGCCATAAATAGAATCAGGCGGGGAATGATATGAAGTTCAAGTCATTGCAGGCACGCATTTGTGTCACGGCAGGCGTATGCCTGTTTGTTTCATCCATCAGCCTGATTGTCTACGGGCTCTTCAGCGCCCGGGCCAACGAGCAATATGTTTCGACCGAGGTCAGCGCACTGGTTGAAAAATCAGCGATCCGGGAAATCCAGAACCTGGCCGAGTCCCGGGCCAACGCCATCCAGGCCAAGTTGCAGAATGCGCTGGATGCAGCCCGCACCATGGCCAATGCCTTTGCCGCCAGCAAGGCCTCGCAAAGCCCCCTGGCGTTGGGCCGTGAACAGATCAACAGCGTACTGCTCAGCGTCCTCAAGGATAACCCGGACTTCAACGGCACCTATTCCTGCTGGGAACCGAATGCGTTGGACGGGCAGGATCCGGCGTTCCGCAATGCAGAGGATGGCAATAACCCGCTGACCGGGCGCTTCACGCCTTACTGGACGCGCAGCGCCGATGGCCACGTCGCGGTGCAACCATTGGTCGAGTATGACTCCCCGGACCGTCATCCCAACGGTGTGCCCAAGGGCGGCTGGTACAGCGGCCCGCGCGACACCCTCAAGGAAAGCGTGCTCGACCCCATTCCTTATGTGGTCCAGGGGAAAAACGTCTGGCTGACCACCTTGTCGGTGCCCATCGTATCCAACGGCAAGTTCTACGGTGTGGTCGGGGCTGACTTCGATATCGCGTTTATCCAGAAACTCAGCGAGCAGATGTCTGCCGATCTCTACGGCGGCAAAGGCACGGTTTCGATCTTGAGTAACCAGGGCTTGGTGGTCGCGGACAGCCAGCGGACCGACCTGATTGGCCAGCCGATCAAGGCGTTGTTGCCGAACTCATGGGAAAAAGTGCTCCGCGATATCCAGGGCGGTCGGGGTGATGGCCTGCTCAATGCGCAAACACAGAACATCGAAGTGCTGATGCCCATTGCGCTCGGTCGCACGGGCAAGCCCTGGGCGGTGTTGATTCGCCTGCCCAAGGCTGTGGTCATGAGCCAGGCCATCGCCCTGGAGCAGGAACTGCAAGCGCGCAGCCTCAACAACAGCATCTGGCAGGTATCGGTAGGGTTGGTCATTTCGTTGTTGGCCCTGGCTGCCCTGTGGTATGCCGCGGCAAAAATCGTTGGGCCGATTCGCGAAGCCGCCGCCTTGGCCGCCACCATCAGCCTGGGGGATTTCTCTCGTCGCCTGGTGCAGAAATCCGAAGATGAAGTCGGGCAGTTGTCTGTGGCCCTCAACGACATGTCTGAAAGCCTGCAACGGCAGGTGCGGGTGGCCGAGCGTATTTCCGAAGGTGACCTGGATCTGGAGGTCCGCTTGTCTTCGCCCCATGACACCCTTGGCAAGTCATTGGAGAAAATGGTCAGCAACCTGAACCAGCTGATTTCCGAGGTTCAAATCAGCGCCACCCAGATCACCGGCAGCTCGGCGCAGGTTACCGACTTGAGTCAGTCACTCTCGGACGGAGCTTCCAATTCCGCCTCGTCCATCACCGAAATCAGCGCGGTGATGACGCAGATGGCCGCCCAGACCCGGGACAATGCCGCCAACGCCAAGAAGGCCGATGAGCAATCCCAGGCCTCGCGGGCCGATGCCGGGGAAAGCGACAAATTGATGAGCGAACTGATAGCCGCCATGGCCGAAATCGACAACTCGGGCAAGGACATCACTGCGATCATCACCACCATCGACAACATCGCCGCCCAAACCAACCTGCTGGCCTTGAACGCGGCGATCGAGGCTGCCCGGGCGGGTGAGCTTGGGCGCGGTTTTGCCGTGGTCGCCGATGAAGTGCGTAGCCTGGCCGCCCGCAGTGCCGAGGCCGCCCAGCAGACTGCCGCGCTGATCGCCGATTCATCGAGCAAGACTCAGCGTGGCATGATCATCGCCGGCCGGACCGCCGAATCACTGAAGAACATCGTCAGTGGAACCAGCGCGGTTTCCAACCTGGTTTCGCTGATCTACCAGGCCTCCAGCGAGCAGGCTTCCGGCTTGCAGCAGGCCAGCATCGGCTTGGAACAGATCGATGAAGTGACGCAGAAAAACCAGTCGAATTCGCAAGAGTGTGCAGTGGCGGCCAAGGACCTTTCAGAGCGAGCTTCCCTGATGCAGCGGGTGTTGGGACGCTTCAAGGTCAAAAGAGGCTAATGGGCATCCGTGGCGAGGGCGGAAATTCCCTCGCCACGGCGATCACAAACCTCGAATGAACCGCATTACGACATAGCAGGCTTTTTGTTATCCTCCCCGCCTTCTTTCATGGACGAATACCGGGACAAGCTATGGCTAACAACCCCCCGTCACGCACCGGGACGATACTGCTGGGCCTGCTTTTTGCGCTGATCGGCATTGGCTTGCTGGGCATTGCCGTCAATCTCACCCTCGACCGTCGCGACTTCCTCGCCCGGGCACAGACCGCCGATGGCATCGTCAGCCACTTGAATGCCGGTGGTTCGCATCCCGAGATCGCCTTCACCACCGTCAGTGGTGAAAAAATTTCCTACCCCCAGGGCGGGTTTATCTTCGGCTATCAGAAGGACCAGCCGGTGCGGGTGCATTACCTGCCCGAGCAGCCGACGGCCAGCGCTATCGTCGATGCCCCGGCGGCACTGTGGGGCACTTCCGGTGTACTGGGTGTTATCGGCCTGGTGTTCACCCTTGTCGGCCTGCTGAAAGCCACCCGCCAACGCGGTCGCGATGCGGTTCATTCACATAAAGGACTTTGAACGTATGAGCTACAACATCCCACTCCCGGTTAATGAAAGTCGCTGGCAGTACCAGACCGCTAGCGGTGGTGGCCTGACCGTGGTCATGGTGGCGGGCAGTGGTGGCTCGATTATCCTGCGCTCGCCCCAGGGCGAAGACGTCAGCTACCGTTATGGCGGGGTCGGTGTGGGTGTCGGGTTTGGCGCCAGGCTGCCGCGTTTCGGCAAGATCAATATCCAGATCAAGGGCAAGGGTGTGGCTGCGGCCGGTGCGGCAGAGGCGTTTCCCAGCACTGGCAAGGTGTTTGTCAGCGACGCCCTGGTCGACCGCGACCTGACCAGTGACGATATCACCGGCCCTTGCATGTATACCGAAGTGGGCGTGGGCTTGGGGATCGGCGGTTCGGCCACGGCCCTGCTGTTCGGGCTCGATCCCAAGTTGCTGGCGCTGTCGGTGGCCCTGAGCTCCAACCCGGCAACCTCGCTCATCGCTTCGACCACGGTCAACCGGCAACTGGCGCGCTCGGCCAAGGGCGCGGTGGTCATGGCCGGGGTGAATGCTGGCCTGCAGGCCGGTGGTGGCGCGGCGATCTACATGGGCTATCTGTTCTAGTCGGATTGTGCGAGCGGACAACAATCCCGGCATCTAAAACCTGTGGGAATGAGTTTGCTCCCGCAGGGAGTTGCGCCCATAAAAATTGGTATGTGCCGAAAGCATAATGAAAATATCAGTCATCGCTTCGCTAGGGCTTTTATCGCTCATTCAAACATCACTGGCCTTTGCGGATAATGCCAATGGGAAAAATCTCTATCTACAGAGATGTGCCATGTGTCATGGGGCGGATATCAAGGGGACAGGGCCGTTGGCTCATAAGAGCAATCCTCCTACGCCTGACCTTACAACGTCCGCTTTCAAGAAACGATTGAGTGATTATCCGGGTGTCATTGTGTCGTCGATAATACTGCGACCCAATGGGGATTTGATTCCGAGGACTTTGCGAGAGAATGGTGTGAAGCTACCGCCGCATTCTTGGAGTGTTAAGGATTTTCGCGATTTGAATCAGTATATGGATGGCGTGATTTCAAAGAGCCGATGATCTCTGGGTGCGATAGAGACGGTTTGGGAGGGTGTGTGTATCCGTTTCTGCGGTAAGGGCTACTGGCGGCCGATACTGGCAAGAAAAATCTAATAAACAGCCTCATGCAGGCTGCCCATGCGTGATGGTTCGTATGGATCAATTGCCGTGGTGACGGTTCGCCGGCAAAGCCAGCGCGATGCCCCCCAGTACCACGGCTGAGACCATCAACAAGCGGATCGACATAGGCTCGCTCAAGAGCCAGACGCCCCCCAGCGCAGCAATGATGGGTACGCTTAATTGAAGGGTTGCCGCTTGCTGCGAGCTGATTTGCTTAACCGTGCCGTACCAGAGCGCATAGCCGCAACCTGACGCCAATACACCTGAAGCCAGCGCGTACAGCACGCCAGGCGAACTCATGTGAGCACCACTTCCGAAAGCCATGCCGGGGCCAAGCAAAAACAGCAACGGAAGGCTTCTTGCAAAATTGCCCGTGGTGTCGGCGAGCGGGTTGGCGGACCTTTTGCCGAGCACCGAGTAAATGCCCCACGCCACTCCCGACATCGCCATGAGCAATGCGCTGCCAATAGGCGGCGCATCAGCGCCCGGCAGCAACATTGCAAGCAGACCGCAGAACGCCGTTATCATGCCTATCAGCACTTTTTTCTGAATCTGCTCTCCTTCTTGCCAGGAAAGGATGAACATCGTGATTTGCACCGCTCCAAACAGGATCAGGGCGCCCACGCCTGCACCTAGCTGAACATAGGCAATGGAGAAAAGGTAGGCGTAAAGAAAAAGAGAAAGGCCACCCCTCCAGCTACCGCCGATGCTTGGACGAGGATTACGACGCCTGATCAAGAGCAGCAAAAATGCCCCGCCACTGAGCAACCGAATCGCCGTGAATGAATCGGGGTCAATTTGACCGTTCATCAGTGCCTGGCGGCAAAAAATCGAATTTGCTGCGAAGGCAACCAGGCACAGAATCGCCTGCAATGCCCAGATCGAACGGCTGGTTTCATTGCGGTCTGGGTCAGTTATCGCAGTCATCAGGCAAACGCTCCAACCAATAGAAAAACTTTACTGACTTGCTCTGTAGTTGCCGAAATTGAGTTCAACAATTCAGAGCTAATAGAATCTTTGGAGATCAGTAGGGTTCTCCACAACGAAGATTTTCTATGTCGGATGCGTAGATTTAATCAGTCGCGATGCGGCGTTTGTTTTCACACCATGACTTCATTCGAGCTGAATGCAGCCCCCTACATAGCCCAGCTCGCAACAGGAGTCTTATATGCTCACCGGTAAAACAGCGTTGATCACTGGCGGTAACTCAGGCATCGGCCTGGCCACGGCGAAGGTGTTTCTGGCTCACGGTGCGCGCGTTGCGATCACCGGCCGCGATGCGGATAAATTGGCGGCGGCGCGCAGAGAGCTTGGCCCAGGTGTTATCACGTTGGTCGCTGATGTAAGTTCAAGCGAGCAACTCCGGCAAATGGCGAAGGTTGTCGAGCAGGAGTTCGGCGGCTTGGACATCTTCTTCGCCAATGCTGGAGTCGCGTTTGGAACGCCGCTGTCCAGCACGACCGAAGAGCAGTACGACAGGCTTATGGATATCAACGTGAAGGGCGTTTTCTTCTCGGTACAAGCCATTGAACCGATCATGCGCCCGGGCGGCTCTATCATCCTTTCCACATCCTGGCTCAATCAGGTTGGTGCTCCGGGCCGGACGCTGTTATCGGCTTCCAAGGCTGCTGTCCGCTGTTTCGCGCGTACCCTCTCGGCAGAGTTGTTGGAGCGCCGCATTCGAGTCAACGCGGTCAGCCCCGGTGCTATCGAAACCCCGATTCACCATCAGCCAAACCAAAGTGAAGAGGAGTACCGTGCTTATGCCGAGCGAGTGGGTGCGCAAGCGCCCATCGGCCGTATGGGGCGCGCTGAGGAAGTTGCGGCGGCGGTGCTCTTTTTAGCCAGTGATGCTTCAAGCTACATGCTGGGTGCTGAAGTAGTCGTCGATGGTGGCAGGGCAGAGTTGTGATGAAGGAGCTTGTTAACGACGACCGCCAAAAAAGGGCAATTGTGCATAGCTCTACGCTGCCATGGATTCATAGCCCGATCGCAGGAGTGGATCGGCGCCCTTTGTATCGGGTCGGTGGCGAACAGGCGCGGGCAACTTCAATGGTGCGGTACGCTCCCGGCAGTGCGTTCAGCGCGCATGTTCACTCGGGCGGAGAGGAGTTCCTGGTGTTGGAGGGGGTCTTTGAAGATGAACACGGCCGATATCCCGCAGGTACTTATGTACGTAATCCTCCTGGCAGCCGGCACGCTCCAGGAGCGAGCTGCGGCTGCACAATCTTTGTTCGCTTGCGCCAGTTCCATCCCGCAGACCGGCACCCGGTAGTCTTGCGTATTGGAACTCAAAACAATCAGCTTCTGTACGAGAGTGAGCATGAGCGCGTCTGGGTGGAGGCTATACCGGCTGGAACCCAGCAGACTCGAGCTAATCACAGAGGACTGGAGTTGCTGGTGCTGGAGGGCGAATTGATAGGCGAAGGTTTCCTGCTGCAACCACTCAGTTGGTTGCGTTTACCGCAGGGCGAACACTTTGTGGTGAAAGCGGGCACGCAAGGTGCTCGCGTCTGGATCAAGGATGCTTCGCCAGATCTAGGCGTGTGATCCGGCTTGCTCTGCCTCGGCAATCAACCAGTCCCGGAAGGCTTGGATTTTCGGTAGTTCACTGCACTCAGCGCGGTAGACGACGTAATAGGCTTGGGTCAACGGGCAGTCCAGCCCTTTGTCCGCAAACGGCCGTATCAGGCGGCCCGTCGACAAATCATCGCGCACCATCACGCTGCGGGCGAGCGCCAAGCCTTGGCCGTCTATCGCGGCTTGCAGGACTGAAGCCGAGTTGTTGATCCGCAATCCGTGGTCAGACTTGATGTGCGTAAAACCAGAGGCGTCCAGCCACATTCGCCACGTGGGATAGTCACGATCGTTGGCCATGGATAGATCATGGATCAGCGTGCAATCGGCCAAAGCCTCGGCTATCAGCTTGCCGTCCTTGAGCAGAGGGAAGTCGGGCGCGCAGACGGGGAACATCACCTCATCCATCAAGTGCACGGCGATGAGACCTGGCCACTTTCCTGCACCGTATCGCACTCCGACATCGATGCGCTCGACCTGAAAATCCACGGATCGAGCGTTCGTGTCCAGCAGTACATCCAGATCCGGGTGGTCCTGCTGAAAGCGCTCGATTCGTGGCAGTAGCCACTTGGATGCGAAGGCCGGGCTCACCGTGACCGTAAGCCCGGCATGTACGCTGGCATCCTTTAGCCGGGCGAGACCAATCGACAGCCGATCAAACCCCTCTCTGATATCCGGCAAGGCCACTCGGGCGACGTCCGTGAGCATCAGGCGCGCAGTACCGCTACTCGCGCGCGTGAACAGGGAAATACCCAGCCACGACTCCAAGTTACGGACCTGTTGCCCCACGGCGGCTGGCGTGACGTTCAGTTCGGCGGCGGCTGCGGAGAAGCTTTGGTGCCGCGCGGCGGCTTCGAATGCACGCAGGGCGTTTAGATAAGCGGGAGTGGTCATTGATAGTTTTTCTATCTCTTAAAACAAAATCTTCTGCGTTGTCGCTGTGAGCGCAGCCGTGAAGAATGCACACCAAGCCAACGAATTAGTACCCAGAAGATAGCAGAAACAGGGTCAATTCCAAGGCGTAGTTGTTTCTCACCCCTTGCGCTCAGTGTCACTGAGGAGATCAAAGCATGAATAGTTTTTCTAACAAGGTTGCGATTGTTACCGGCGGTGGTTCAGGCATTGGTAAGGAAGTAACCAAACGGCTCGTTGAAGCGGGCGCCAGTGTTGTCATCGGTGGTCGAGATGCTGTGAAACTGGCCCAGGTTGCCCAGGAAATTGATGCCTCGGGTCAAAAGGTCCGCTTTCATGCGGGGGATATCGCCAAGCCTGCCACCGCGCAAGCACTGGTTGACCTCGCAGCGAGCAGCTTCGGCGGCGTAGACATCCTCATCAACAACGCCGGCATCTTCAACCCTAAGCCATTTCTTGAGGTGAGCCCGGAGGAATATGACGCGTTTCTGGACATTATCCTCAAAGGCAAGTTTTTCATGGCCCAGGCTGCGGCAAAAGCCATGCTGAAGCGCGGCGGCGGCGCAATCGTCCAGACCGGTTCTTTGTGGGCGATCCAGGCCATCGGCGCGACGCCCTCGGCTGCCTATTCCGCCGCGAATGCGGGCGTCCACGCCCTGACTCGCAACTTGGCGCTTGAGCTGGCCGGCTCCAACATCCGCATTAACACGGTGGCGCCCGCAGTGGTTGAAACTCCGGTCTACGGGACCTTCATGGACGCTGATCAGGTCAAGGAAGTCTTACCGACCTTCAACGCTTTCCACCCGCTTGGCCGCAACGGTCAGCCAGCAGATGTGGCCCAAGCGATGTTGTTCCTCGCCTCGGATGAAGCCTCGTGGATCACCGGCACTGTATTGCCAGTCGATGGCGGCGTGACTGCCGGTCGTAACTAATCGGGAGAGATGCAACATGATGAACTGGAATGAGTATTTTGCGGGCCTGATGGGTAACGTCAGTGAGTTCGCCAAACTGGCCCCGGAAACCATGCGTGGCCTCCACACCATCGGCAGCGCCCCGGCTAAGCACCTGGAGCCGAAGATCCATGAGCTGATCGCCTTGTCCGTGGCAATCACCACACGTTGTGACGGCTGTATTGCCTCCCACGTCCAGGCTGCGCTCAAGCATGGTGCAACCCGCGAAGAAATTGCTGAAGCGCTGGGCGTAGCCATCTCGCTCAATGCTGGGGCGGCACTGACTTACACCGCGCGGGTATTCGATGCCGTGTCTGCCTTCGAGAAACACTGATATAACTGGGCGCCGGATGGCGCCCTTTTTTCGTCCCGGAGGGCACCCATGACTACACAGAAAATTGCCATCATTGGAGGAGGTCTGGCTGGTGTTTATGCAGCCTATCGCCTTCGTGGTCTTGGCATAGACTTCGATCTGTTCGAAGCACAAGGTCGACTTGGTGGAAGAATTCTTTCAACGGAGGTGGGTGGCTTTGATCTCGGGCCGACGTGGTTCTGGCCAGACTGCCAGCCTCGCATGCAAAGCCTGGTCGAGGAGTTGGGCTTACCTACGTTTCAGCAACACGAAGAAGGGGATGCGCTGGTAGAGCGCTGGGCCACTGATCTGGTTCGTAGAGAGGGGTATCGCTCGGGCAACGTTTCGATGCGTATAGAAGGGGGAACAGGCCGCTTGGTTAAAGCGCTCGCGGCTTCATTGCCACAAGCATCTGTCCACGTCGATGCAGCGCTGACGGACATCCAAATCGACGATCAGGCTATACGCTTAACGCTCTCTGAAGGCCGAGTTCACTCTTCGATTTACTCACAGATTTGGCTGGCTATACCTCCTCGGCTAATAGGGAAAATTCATTTTACGCCGCCCCTCTCTCGGCAAAAATTGCAGCAGATGAACAGCATGCCGACATGGATGGCGTCACACGCTAAATACGTTGCACGATATGCCAGGCCATTCTGGCGTGAGCACGATCTCTCGGGCGATGCGTTCAGCGGTGTTGGCCCACTAGGTGAAGTTCACGACGCCTGTAATGAAAGCGGGGCAGCACTCTTCGGTTTTCTAAGTATGAATGCGGCTCGACGCCAAAGCATGAATATGTCGGATTTGAAGGCGTTATGCCGGGAACAACTGAAGCGTCTCTTTGGCGATGAAGCGCTCAATCCAATTGAGGACTTCATACACGACTGGGCAACCGATCCATTTACTGCGACAGACGAGGATCAGGTTTCGCTGGGGTGGCACGGACGGCATGAGTTCACGCTGTCGCTCGATTCACCATGGAGCGATATATTTCATTTGATCGGCAGCGAGGTAGGTGGCGATCAAGGCGGCTACATGGAGGGCGCATTGGCAGCCGTCGATAAAGCACTGGGCGAGCTTATCAACAGCGACATTCGTACTGGATTCGGTTTGGAGGAGCAGTTAGGTCGAAAGCACAACTGTACGGGCTGAATGTCGGTTATGTGAATCTCTACTGGCAACGCTCGGATCTCAATGGATGGGGATGGTGGGGCTTAGACGCGAAACCCCCGTATCGCTTAACGATAACGGGGGGCTGAGGTCCATCAAGTACCGTGGAGAGCCACGGAAAACCGTCAGACGTTAAAGCGGAAGTGCATCACATCACCGTCCTTGACGATGTACTCCTTGCCTTCCAGACGCCATTTACCAGCCTCCTTGGCACCCGCTTCGCCCTTGTACTGGATGAAATCGTCATAGGCGATGACTTCGGCGCGGATGAAGCCTTTTTCGAAGTCGGTATGGATCACGGCCGCGGCTTGTGGCGCGGTGGCTCCGACGCGAACGGTCCAGGCGCGGACTTCTTTTACGCCAGCGGTGAAGTAGGTCTGCAGGTTGAGCATTTCATAGCCGGCGCGAATCACGCGGTTCAGGCCGGGTTCTTCAAGACCCAGGGCCTCCAGGAACATGTCCTTTTCTTCGCCATCTTCAAGCTCGGCGATTTCCGCTTCGATCTTGTTGCAGACCGGTACGACCATCGCGCCTTCTTCTTCGGCGATGGCTTTCACCACGTCCAGCAGCGGGTTGTTCTCGAAGCCGTCTTCGGCAACGTTGGCGATATACATGACCGGTTTGGTGGTCAGCAGGTGGAAGCCGCGGATGATCTGTTTCTCATCGGCGCCCATGTTCTTGATCAGGCTGCGTGCCGGCTTGCCCAGGGTGAAGTGAGCGATCAGTTGCTCGAGCAGGGCTTTCTGGGCGACGGCGTCCTTGTCGCCCCCCTTGGCATTGCGAGCGACTTTCTGCAGCTGTTTTTCGCAGCTGTCGAGGTCGGCGAAGATCAGTTCCAGATCGATGATCTCGATATCGCGTTTCGGGTCGACGCTGTTGGAAACGTGAATCACGTTCTCGTCTTCGAAGCAGCGGACCACGTGGGCGATGGCATCGGTTTCACGGATGTTGGCCAGGAACTTGTTGCCCAGGCCTTCACCCTTCGAGGCGCCAGCCACCAGGCCGGCGATGTCGACGAATTCCATGGTGGTCGGCAGCACGCGCTCCGGGATCACGATGGCCGCCAGGGCGTCCAGGCGTGGGTCGGGCATCGGCACGATGCCGCTGTTCGGCTCGATGGTGCAGAAGGGGAAGTTCTCGGCCGCGATACCGGATTTGGTCAGGGCGTTGAACAGGGTGGACTTGCCGACGTTAGGCAGGCCGACGATGCCGCAATTGAATCCCATGGTGTTTCCCCTCGGATAAGTGTCAGGCCTTCTGGCTGTGCAGGTTTTTCATCGCGCGGTTCCATTCACCGGCGAGGATATCCGGCAGCACGCCGAGGGCGAAGTCGATGCTGGCATCGAGTTTTTCCTGTTCGGCGCGAGGCGCACGACCCAGGACAAAGTTTGAAACCATACTGGCAACGCCTGGGTGGCCGATGCCGAGCCGCAGGCGGTGAAAGGTATTCTGATTACCCAGTTGCGCGATGATGTCGCGCAATCCGTTGTGACCGCCATGGCCGCCGCCTTGCTTGAGCTTGGCAACGCCCGGAGGCAGGTCGAGTTCGTCGTGGGCCACCAGGATTTCTTCAGGCTTGATGCGAAAGAAACCGGCCAATGCCGCTACGGCCTGGCCGCTGCGGTTCATGTAGGTGGTGGGAATCAACAGGCGAACATCCTGACCCTGGTGCGAGAAGCGACCGGTCAGGCCGAAATACTTGCGATCGGCTGCCAGGCTGACGCCTTGTGCTTGCGCGATGCGCTCAACAAAAAGGGCCCCTGCGTTATGCCGGGTCTGTTCGTATTCAGCGCCTGGATTTCCCAAGCCAACGATCAGTTTAATGGCAGTCACGATAGGGGCCCTTCCTGGAGTGTGGATAACGATGTCGCAATCAGGCGGTGTTGCGGCAGTGGACGAAAATGGCGGATTTACCGTTAAGTAAACTTCGCGTTCTCGCCCGCTGTCTCGCTACGTTCCAGTCCGCGATGTTTCCGGCCACTCCGGCGACAGAGTGAAATTACTCTGCAGCGCCTTCTTCAGTAGCTTCTGGAGCAACACGTGGAGCGTGGACGTTGGCAACAGCCTTGTCATCGCCGTGTGCCAGAGCAACAAACTCAACGCCTTTAGGAGCCTTGAGGTCGGACAGGTGAATGATCGTGCCGACTTCGGCGTTAGCCAGGTCGACTTCGATGAATTCAGGCAGGTCTTTCGGCAGGCAGGTCACTTCGATTTCCGAAACAACGTGCGAAATTTCGCCGCCTTTCTTGATCGGAGCAGCTTCACCAACGAAGTGCACAGGCACGATAGCGGTCAGTTTCTGGCCGGCGACTACGCGTACGAAGTCAGCGTGCATCACGTGGCCTTTGGCCGGGTGACGTTGCAGGGCCTTGATCACGACGTTCTGCTTGGTGCCGCCGATGTTCAGCTCGATGATGTGGCTGTAGGCCGCTTCGTTTTCGAGCAGTTTGGCAACTTCTTTGGCCAGCATGCTGATGGACTCAGGGGCTTTCTCGCCACCGTAGACTACAGCTGGAACCAGGCTTGCGAGACGACGCAGGCGGCGGCTCGCACCTTTCCCCAGGTCGGAACGCACTTCAGCATTCAGAGTAAAATCGTTCATGTTGTATCTCCAAAGTAACCACATTCACCCCAGCGCTTGCGACCAGCGCTTAAGGCGATATGGGCAAAAAAGCCCCGCCCCGACAGGTAATGCCGGGGCGGGGCGCTTTTCGTCAACGAGATGTCCTGGAAAGGGCAAGGCCCTTAGCGGAACATCGCACTGATCGATTCTTCGTTGCTGATGCGGCGAACCGCCTCGGCAACAACCGGTGCGATATCCAGTTGGCGGATACGCACACAGGCTTGTGCTGCAGCGGACAGCGGGATGGTGTTGGTGACCACCAGCTCGTCCAGCACGGAATTTTCAATGTTCTCGATCGCTCGACCCGACAGCACAGGGTGTGTGCAGTAGGCAAAGACCTTGGCAGCGCCATGCTCTTTCAGGGCCTTGGCCGCATGGCACAGGGTGCCGGCGGTATCGACCATGTCATCGACCAGAATACAGGTGCGCCCTTCGACGTCGCCGATGATATGCATCACTTCGGAGTGATTGGCTTTCTCACGGCGTTTGTCGATGATACCCAGATCCACGCCCAGGGATTTGGCAACTGCTCGTGCACGCACGACGCCGCCAATGTCCGGGGACACGATCATCAGGTTTTCGAAGCGCTGATCTTCAATATCATCCACCAGGACCGGGGAGCCGTAGATGTTATCCACGGGAATATCGAAGAAACCCTGAATCTGGTCAGCATGCAAATCAACCGTGAGGACACGGTCGATGCCGACTACGGTCAGCATATCAGCCACGACTTTTGCGCTGATTGCCACACGTGCGGAACGCGGGCGGCGATCCTGACGGGCATAACCAAAGTAAGGAATAACAGCAGTGATACGAGTAGCCGAGGAGCGACGGAAGGCATCAGCCATCACGACGAGTTCCATCAGGTTATCGTTGGTCGGGGCGCAAGTCGGCTGAATAATGAAAACGTCTTTACCGCGAACGTTTTCATTGATCTCGGCAGTGATTTCGCCGTCGGAAAACTTACCGACAGAAATGTCACCGAGAGGGATATGCAGCTGACGTACAACACGCCGAGCCAGATCGGGGTTAGCGTTCCCCGTAAAGACCATCATCTTGGACACGCGCAGTACCTGAAGGCTGAGGGTATACCTGGATGAGTATAGGAAAATGGCAGGGGCGGCTGGATTCGAACCAACGCATGGCAGGATCAAAACCTGCTGCCTTACCGCTTGGCGACGCCCCTGTATCTGTTGCTGCGAGTGCCCAGCACTCGATTCCTTTTAGAGCAGGTCTTGCAGCTTGCGATGCAACATCGAAACGTTGCTTCCTTTTGCTACAAACCCTGTAAGGGTCTCTGTCAGAAGGGCCGAGACTTTATCAGCTTCAGCTTTGCTTGGGAAGCCCCCAAACACACAACTTCCAGTTCCGGTGAGTTTTGCTTCGGTAAATTTACCTAACAAATTCAAAGCGTTACGAACATCTGGATAACGCCTTGCTACCACCGGTAAGCAGTCATTTCGACTGTTTCCCTTGGGAACGGGGCGCACTTTAATGGGAGGAGAGTTACGTGTCAACAGTGGATCTGAAAAAATTTCTGCTGTACTTACAGAGACTTGCGGCACCAGTACCAAGTACCAGGGTTCTTCAGGGTCCACCGGGGTGAGTTTTTCCCCTACGCCCTCAGCGAAAGCGGCGTGGCCACGCACGAAAACCGGCACGTCGGCGCCCAGTGTCAAGCCCAGGGCGGCCAGGCGATCCGCGTCCCAACCCAGCTGCCACAAGTGGTTGAGACCGAGCAGCGTGGTAGCCGCATTCGAGCTGCCGCCACCGATGCCACCACCCATGGGCAGGATCTTGTCGATCCAGATATCGATGCCCTGCGTACAACCGGATTGCGCCTGGAGTTTTTTCGCGGCCTTGACGATCAGATTGTCGTCGTGGGGAACACCTTCGAATTCGGTGTGCAGGCGAATCACGCCGTCGTCGCGTACGGCAAAGGTGATTTCGTCGCCGTAGTCCAGGAACTGAAAAATCGTCTGCAACTCGTGGTAGCCGTCCGGACGACGACCGAGGATGTGCAGCATCAGGTTGAGCTTGGCCGGGGAGGGCAGGGTCAGGCGTGCGGCGCTCATGTCATTGCCCCAGCTTGCGCGGCTGCCATTGCTTGATCACCAGCGTGACGTCGAGGTTGCTGCCGTGCAGCTTGATGCGTTCGGGCAGCCAATAGCCGTTCTGCTGGGCATAGCTTAAGTACTCGATCTGCCAGTCATCCTGTTCCAGGTTGGACAGGCGGCTGTCGGCATCGAGGGTCAGACGGCTTTTGCTGTCCGGTGCCGGCAGCCCGCGAACCCACCAGGTCAGGTGGGAAACCGGCAGCTTCCAGCCCAGTTGTTCTTCCAGCAACGCTTCGGGCGTGGGTGCCTCGTAGCGTCCCTGGTTGGCGACTTCCAGCGATACCTGGCCCGGCCGACCGGTCAGGCGGGCCGCACCGCGACCCAGTGGGCCCGACAGGCGAATGTCGTAGTAGTCCTGGCGTTGCAGCCAGAACAGCGTGCCACTGCCGGAGTCTTTCGGGGCGCGAATGCCGATCTTGCCGTCGATCTGCCAGCCGTCGAGGCCGCTCAGTTGTTGCTTGTGCTCGCGCCATTGGGCCTGGTTGCCCTGGCCCTGGACGGATTCACGGGCGCCGAAGCCCGCGCAGCCGGCGAGCAGGGCAATGAAGCTGAAAACGATGAGATGGCGCAAAAACATAATCTTAAAGAGTCTCGGATCCGGTCAGGCGTTTGATGGTGCTGCGCAAAATGGGACTGTCGGGCTGGTCCTTGAGGAACTTGCTCCAGATCTGCCGGGCTTCGCGTTGTTTGCCGTTGGCCCACAGGACCTCGCCCAGGTGAGCGGCGACTTCCTGGTCGGGGAAGCGCTCCAGGGCCTGGCGCAACAGGCGTTCGGCTTCGTCGAGATTGCCCAGGCGGAAATTCACCCAGCCAAGGCTGTCGAGCACCGCCGGGTCTTCCGGATTGATCTGGTGGGCCTGTTCGATCAGCACCTTGGCCTCGTCATAGCGGGTGGTGCGATCCGACAAGGTGTAGCCCAGGGCGTTGAGGGCCATGGCGTTGTCCGGGTCGCGCTGGATGATCAGGCGCAGGTCTTTCTCCATCTGGGCCAGGTCATTGCGTTTCTCCGCCAGCATGGCGCGGGTATACAGCAGGTTCAGGTCGTCCGGGTACTGCTTCAAGGCTTGTTGCAACACGTTCCAGGCCTTGTCGCCCTGGTTGTTGGCCGACAAGGTCTCGGCTTCGATCAGGTACAGCTGGATGCCGTAGTCCGGTTGGGAGTCGCGTTGCACCGCGAGGCGGCTTTGGGCTTCGGTGGTCTTGCCATTGCCGATCAGGATATCGGCCTGGCGCAACTGCGCCGGCAGATAGTCGTTGCCCGGGCCAACCTGGGCGTACTCGATCAGTGCGCTCTCAGGGTCATTGCGTTCCTCGGCGATGCGCCCCAGGTTCAGATGGGCCGAGTCGACGTGGCTTTCCCGGGCGATCAGGTCCTCCAGGTAACCCTTGGCCTCTTCCCAGGCCTTGGCTTCCAGGCAGACCAGCGCCAGGGAATAGCGCAACTCGTCGTCTTCCGGGTATTGCTGGACCAGGCTGGAGAACTCCACCTTGGCGTCGTCCATGCGGTTGTTTTCCACCAGCATGCGGGCGTAGGTGAGGCGCAGGCGTTTGTCGTCCGGGTATTTCTTGATGCTTTTTTCCAGCAGCGGCAAGGCTTCGTCGCCGCGGTTCAAGCCTTGCAGCAGGCGGGCACGCAGCAGGATCGGCGCCACTTCGCCGGCTTCCGGCGGGTTGTCTTCCAGCAGCGTGAGGGCGCCCTGGGTGTCGCCATCCTGTTGCAGCAGCAGGGCCTTGCCGAAAATCAGCTGGCCGTTACTCGGGTGGCGCTGCAACAGGCGATCGAAGCTTTTCATCAGGCCGTTGCGGGTTTCCTGGTCGGTATCGGCGGCGGACAGGGCCAGGAAGTCGAAATGGGTGTCGCCCTTGCCCAGCAGGACTTTCTCCATATAGACCATGGAGTCGTCGTAGCGCCCGGCCCGGGCCAGTTGCACGGCGGCGGCGCGCTGCGCTTCCAGGTCATCGGGGGCATTCCTGGCCCAGATCAGCGCGGTATCCAGCGCGGGCTGGTCGGCGCCCAGGTATTCGGCAATGCGAAATGCCCGCTCGGAGATTCCCGGGTCCTGGGTATTGATGGCCTGGGTCACGTAGTTATCCAGCGCAATGTCGAAGCGATTGCGCTGGCCTGCCAGTTCGGCGCTCAACAGGCTGAAGATGGTTTCTTCGCTGAACGAGCCGTAGACCTTGGGTTTTTCAGGTGCCTGCACGCTGTCTTCGACCGGCGGCGTACCGTCCGTCGAAACGGGGGCCATGGACTGGCAGCCGCTGAGCAAGGCAAGGGCGAGGAGCAACGCGGAAGATCTATTCATATAGGAAGAGGACGACTAACCTGCGGTCGGATCATCATGACACAAGCCTTGGGTCAAACATAACCGCCCCGTCGATTTACAAGCCAGGGCAGGGCGATAGAGATCGAGTGGTTGTTCTGAATCTGACGAAGTAGGACAATTGCCGGCTTCACGTCACTATCAGCGACCTTGAATGGCCTTCCTTGCACTCGGTATTAACCACAAGACTGCTTCAGTAGACGTCCGCGAGCGCGTGGCCTTTACGCCTGAGCAACTGGTTGAGGCCCTGCAGCAGCTCTGCCGACTCACCGACAGCCGCGAAGCTGCGATCCTCTCCACCTGCAATCGCAGCGAGCTTTATATAGAACAGGATCACGTTTCGGCGGATTCGATTCTGCGCTGGCTGGCCGACTATCACGATCTGAGCCTCGAAGAACTGCGCGCCAGTGCCTATGTGCATGAAGACGATGCGGCCGTTCGTCACATGATGCGCGTCGCCTCGGGCCTCGATTCGCTGGTGTTGGGCGAGCCGCAGATTCTCGGCCAGATGAAGTCGGCCTACGCTGTGGCCCGCGAGGCCGGCACCGTCGGTCCGCTGTTGGGCCGTCTGTTCCAGGCCACCTTCAATGCCGCCAAGCAAGTGCGCACCGACACCGCCATCGGCGAAAACCCGGTGTCCGTGGCGTTTGCCGCTGTCAGCCTGGCGAAACAGATCTTCAGCGATTTGCAACGCAGCCAGGCGCTGCTGATCGGCGCCGGTGAGACCATCACCCTGGTCGCCCGCCATCTCCACGACCTGGGGGTCAAGCGTATAGTCGTCGCCAACCGGACCCTGGAGCGGGCCAGTACCCTGGCCGAGCAGTTCGGCGCCCATGCGGTGCTGTTGTCGGACATTCCCGCGGAGCTGGTGCACAGCGACATCGTCATCAGTTCCACCGCCAGCCAGTTGCCGATCCTTGGCAAGGGCGCGGTGGAAAGTGCCCTGAAATTGCGCAAGCACAAGCCGATTTTCATGGTGGATATTGCTGTCCCCCGGGACATCGAGCCGGAAGTCGGCGAGCTGGACGACGTGTATCTCTACAGCGTCGACGATCTGCACGAGGTGGTCGCCGAGAATCTCAAGAGCCGACAAGGCGCGGCCCAGGCGGCGGAAGAGATGATCACCATCGGCGCCGACGACTTCATGGTCCGCCTGCGCGAACTGGCGGCGGTGGATGTGCTCAAGGCCTATCGTCAACAGAGCGAACGCCTGCGCGACGAGGAGCTGCAAAAGGCCCAGCGCCTGCTGGCCAACGGCGGCAGTGCCGAAGAGGTGCTGGTGCAACTGGCTCGCGGCCTGACCAACAAATTGCTCCACGCCCCCAGTGTCCAGCTCAAGAAACTGACCGCCGAAGGCCGCCTCGATGCGCTGGCCATGGCCCAGGAACTCTTCGCCCTCGGTGAGGGCTCACCGGATAGCTTTTCGGATAAAAAACCGCAATGAAAGCGTCACTGCTCAACAAGCTGGATATCCTCCAGGACCGTTTCGAAGAATTGACCGCCTTGCTGGGCGATGGCGAAGTCATTGCCGACCAGAACAAGTTCCGCACCTATTCCAAGGAATACGCGGAAGTCGAGCCGATTGTCGCCACCTATAAACAGTTGCTCAAAGTGCAGGACGACCTCGAAGGCGCCCAGGCGCTGCTCAAGGACAGCGACCCGGACATGCGTGAAATGGCCGTGGAAGAAGTGCGCGAAGCCAAGGAGCAGTTGCTCGAACTGGAAAGCAACCTGCAACGCATGCTGCTGCCCAAGGACCCGAATGACGGGCGCAACGTGTTCCTCGAGATCCGTGCCGGCACCGGCGGCGACGAGGCGGCGATTTTTTCCGGCGACCTGTTCCGCATGTATTCGCGTTATGCCGAGCGTCGCGGTTGGCGCGTGGAGATCCTGTCGGAGAACGAAGGCGAGCACGGCGGCTATAAAGAAGTCATCGCCCGGGTCGAAGGCGACAATGTCTACGGCAAGCTCAAGTTCGAATCCGGCGCCCACCGCGTGCAGCGCGTGCCGGCCACCGAATCCCAAGGGCGTATCCACACCTCGGCTTGCACCGTGGCGGTATTGCCCGAGCCGGACGAGCAGGAAGCCATCGAGATCAACCCGGCGGACCTGCGGGTCGACACGTACCGTTCCTCCGGCGCGGGCGGCCAGCACGTCAACAAGACTGACTCGGCGATCCGCATCACGCACTTGCCCTCGGGCATCGTGGTCGAGTGCCAGGAAGAACGTTCCCAGCACAAGAACCGCGCGCGGGCCATGGCCTGGTTGTCGGCCAAGCTCAACGACCAGCAGACCAGCGCCGCTGCCAATGCCATCGCCAGTGAGCGCAAATTGCTGGTGGGCTCGGGGGATCGTTCCGAGCGGATCCGTACCTACAACTTCGCCCAGGGCCGGGTCACCGACCATCGCGTCAACCTGACCCTGTATTCCCTGGACGAGATCCTTGCCGGTGGGGTCGATGCGGTGATCGAGCCGTTGCTGGCCGAATACCAGGCCGACCAGTTGGCGGCGATTGGCGAGTAAGCACAGGTGAATAAATGACCATCATCGCCAGTCTGTTACGCGCCGCCGAGTTGCCGGATTCGCCCACGGCACGGCTGGACGCCGAGTTGTTGCTTGCCGCAGCCTTGGGCAAGTCCCGCAGCTTCCTGCACACCTGGCCCGAGCGGATCGTACCCAGTGAGGCAGCGTTGCTGTTCTCCGAATACCTGCGGCGGCGTCGCTCCGGCGAGCCGGTGGCGTATATCCTCGGGCAACAGGGCTTCTGGAAACTCGACCTGGAAGTCGCGCCTCATACCTTGATCCCGCGTCCCGACACCGAGCTGCTGGTGGAAACCGCGCTGGCGTTGTTGCCGGCCACACCGGCCCGGGTCCTGGACCTGGGCACCGGCAGCGGTGCAATTGCCCTGGCATTGGCCAGCGAGCGCCCTGCCTGGAAAGTCACCGCGGTCGACCGGGTGCTGGAGGCCGTAGCCCTGGCCGAACGCAATCGCCAGCGCCTGGATCTGCACAACGTCACGGTGCTGAGCAGCCACTGGTTCAGTGCGCTGGAAGACACGCGTTTCGAGTTGATCATCAGCAACCCGCCGTACATTGCAGCCAGCGATCCGCATCTGGCCGAGGGTGACGTGCGTTTCGAGCCATCCAGCGCCCTGGTTGCCGGGCCGGACGGGCTCGATGATTTGCGCCAGATCGTTGCCCAGGCCCCGGCTCACCTTGAGCCGGGTGGCTGGGTGATGCTCGAGCACGGCTACGACCAGGCCGAAGCAGTGCGCGATTTGCTGCGCACCCAAGGCTTTGTCGAAATCCACAGCCGCAAGGACCTGGGTGGTCATGAGCGCATCAGCCTGGGGTGCCTGCCGTGCTGAACGATCAGGAGTTGTTGCGCTACAGCCGGCAGATTCTGTTGCAGCACGTCGACATCGACGGCCAATTGCGTCTCAAGCAAAGCCGCGTGCTGATCATCGGCCTTGGTGGTCTCGGCGCCCCGGTAGCGTTGTACCTGGCCGCCGCTGGGGTGGGGGAGATGCACCTGGCGGATTTCGACACCGTCGACCTGACCAACCTGCAACGCCAGATCATTCACGACACGGACAGCGTCGGTCTGAGCAAGGTCGATTCGGCGATGCGACGCCTGGGGGCGATCAACCCTGAGGTTCGGCTGATGCCTCACCGGGTGGCCATGGACGAAGACAGCCTGGCCGCGGCAGTCGCGACAGTGGATTTGGTGCTCGACTGCTCCGACAATTTCTCGACCCGCGAAGCGGTGAACGCGGCCTGTGTCGCGGCGGGTAAGCCGCTGGTCAGTGGCGCGGCGATTCGTCTGGAAGGGCAGTTGTCGGTGTTCGACCCACGCCGCCCCGAAAGCCCTTGCTACCACTGCCTTTATGGTCACGGCAGCGAAGCCGAGCTGACCTGTAGCGAGGCCGGTGTGATCGGACCGCTGGTGGGATTGGTGGGCAGCCTGCAAGCCCTTGAAGCCTTGAAGTTGCTGGCCGGTTTCGGTGAGCCGCTGGTGGGGCGCTTGCTGTTGATCGATGCCCTGGGCACGCGTTTCCGTGAACTGCGGGTCAAGCGCGACCCAGGTTGCAGCGTCTGCGGTGGCCAACATGAGTGAAGCGCCGATTGGTGTGCTTGACTCGGGTGTCGGCGGGTTGTCGGTGCTGGGGGAAATTCGCCAGTTGCTGCCCAATGAGTCGCTGTTGTATGTGGCGGACTGTGGGCATATTCCCTACGGCGAGAAGACCCCGGAATACATCCGGCAACGCTGCGCGATCATTGCCGACTTTCTCCTGGGCCAGGGCGCCAAGGCGCTGGTTGTCGCCTGCAACACCGCAACGGTTGCTGCCGTTGCCGATCTACGCCGTGATTTCCCTCATTGGCCCATCGTCGGGATGGAGCCGGCGGTCAAGCCGGCGGCTGCCGCGACCCGCAGCGGTATCGTCGGTGTGCTGGCCACCACCGGCACCTTGCAGAGCGCCAAGTTCGCCGCTTTGCTCGACCGTTTCGCCACCGATGTACGAGTCATCACGCAACCGTGTCCGGGCCTGGTTGAACTGATCGAGACGGGTGATTTGCACAGTCCGGCCTTGTATCAATTGCTGCAACATTACGTCGACCCCTTGCTGGCAGCCGGCTGCGATACGCTGATCCTGGGGTGCACGCACTATCCGTTCCTCAAGCCATTGCTCGCGCGGATGATTCCGGAGCACATCAGCCTGATCGACACCGGTGCCGCCGTGGCCCGGCAACTTCAGCGTCTTTTGGCTGAGCGAGAGCTGCTGGCTGAGGGACCAGCCGGCGAAACGTATTTCTGGACGAGTGCAGACCCGATACATTTAAGAAAAATCCTACCTACGCTATGGCATTCGTCCGGCGTTGTGCGAAGCTTCGATCTGTAAGAAAAATGTGAAAACTGTGTGAAACGGGCTGAACTTCTGTTTGGGGGCAGATTTCTATAGCTTTGTCTGTTTGTAACAAAATCAACTAAGTCTGTTCGGAAAAGGATGTTTCTAATGAAGCGCTTATTCTGCTTCGCCGCGTTTGCGGCTGCATTGTTGGGGCACACTTACACTGCACAAGCAGCGGGTGTGGAATTTGGGGTTGGCCAGACCAGCGATTCGACCATGACCTATCGCCTGGGCATGCAGTTCGACTGGGACAAGAGTTGGCTGCAAAGTGATGTCGGTCGCCTGACCGGCTACTGGAGCGGTGCCTATACCTACTGGGAAGGGGACGAGACATCCAGCAATCACAGCCTGTCGTTTTCGCCTGTGTTTGTGTATGAATTTTCCGGCCAGAACGTGAAGCCTTACATCGAGGCGGGTGTCGGTGTGGCGTTGTTCGCCAATACCGAAGTGGAAGACAACAAGCTCGGTACGGCTTTCCAATTTGAAGATCGTATCGGCTTCGGCCTGCGCTTCAACGGTGGACATGAAGTGGGCATTCGCGCCACTCATTACTCCAACGCCGGCATCAAGTCGACCAACGATGGTGTAGAAAGCTACTCGCTGCACTACACGATGCCGCTGTAACACTTAAATACTGTGGGAGCGGGCTTGCTCGCGAAAGCGTAGCGTCAATCGCTTCAGTGCTGGCTGATCCGACGCTTCGCGAGCATGCCCGCTCCCACAAAAATCGGGTCTATTTCCTACCGATACGCCGTCGCAATCCCTTGGCGTTCTTCCAGGCACTCCGGTGCGCCCATCTCGAACTCCCGGCAGATCAGCGGGCGCTTTTCGTAGATGGTGCACATCATGCTGTCGCGATCCAGGGCCGCGCACCAACCGTCATCAAGCCTCAGCATCACTTCCCCACCCCAGTCGTCCGTGTCGATAAAACGCTCCGGAACCCCGGTGTCGGTGATCAGCATCACTTCCAACTGGCAGCAGCACGCCGCGCACGTCGAGCACGTGACTGCCGGTGCCGGGATTTCATGGACAGGGATGGTTTTCATGGCGCGCAGTGTAAGGCAATCGGCGGCTCAGGGTTGTCCCTTGATCGGATAGCCGTTTTTCGCCTGGCATGAGTCAATGTCGGGCGGCACGGTTTCGGTCGACGAAGGCAAAGGCCAGAGTGTGGTCATGGACACAATGGGGAGCGCGACTTCCCGTGGGCGCTCGACCAACTGATTCAGCACATGTCGCGCTGCTTCGTCCGCCGACCAGTGGGCCGGGGTTGGGAAGCTGTCTTCGGCCCCCTGCAATGGGCCGTCGTAGCCAGGGTGTACCAACGTCGCGTCAACACCCGCGCGCGCCAGGTCTGCCCGAGCCGATTCGAACAGATGACGTATCCCGCTGCCACCCGCTTCGGTTTGCGATGGCGGCAGGTAAGTCGCCGGGCTGGCAATACCCACCAGATGAGGCTCGGTCCCGGCGCGCAACAAGGGCATGGCCACTTCGATGCAGAAACTGGCAGCCAGCAGATTGCTGCGCACAATATGCTCGATCAATGTGTGATCAGCCGGCTGCCCGTCAACGTACTCAGCCGTCCCGGCATTGACGATCACCTGATCCAGGGCGCCCCATTGCCGGGTGATCTGTTCGCCGATCTCGCGCACGGCCCGGCTGTCGGTCAAATTGCCGGGCACGGCTAGCACTTGTCCTGGATAACGTACCGAAAGGGTTTCGCATGATCGGGTCGAGCGCGAACTGACGGCCAGGTATGCACCTGTCTCCAGTATCGCTTCAGCCAACGAAGCGCCGATTCCGTTGCCAGCCCCGGTGAGCCAATAGCGCCGTGGCAGTCTGAGACCCATTCCCTTCTCCTTTCGATTGGACAGCCTACTGATCCGTGGCTTTTCAGTAGAGTCCGTACGATTAGTAAGACTATATGTTATCGGGTAAATGATGCATCCCCTAGACCGGCAATTTCGTGTTCGCTAATCGCCCATCCCTTCAACGGCTGCATCCTGTCGCGCTGGCAGGTTTCTGAACGCTGCCAGCGCACGCGCCCTGGATTGGCTCAAGTCGACAATCGGTGCCGGATAATCCACGGCGCCAAACAAGCCGCCCTGGGTATTTGGGCTATGGACCTGTTGCCTGTCCAGATCGTTCAGTTCAGGTAACCAGTGCTTGATGAACAAGCCCTCGCGGTCAAATTTTTCCGACTGGCTCAACGGATTGAAGATGCGGAACCAGGGCGCCGAGTCGGTGCCGGTGGAGGCGCTCCATTGCCAGCCGCCATTGTTGGCGGCGAGGTCGCCGTCGATCAGGTGCTGCATGAAAAAGCGCTCGCCTTCGCGCCAATCGATCAACAGGTTCTTGGTCAGGAACATGGCTACGACCATCCGCAAGCGGTTGTGCATCCAACCGGTCTCCAGCATTTGACGCATGGCTGCATCGATAATCGGCAGGCCGGTGCGTGCTTGCTTCCAGGCTTCCAATTCTGCGGGGGCCTTGCGCCATGCCAGCGCCTCGGTTTCGGGGCGAAACGCACGATGGCGCGACACGCGTGGATAGCCCACTAGAATGTGTTTATAAAACTCGCGCCAGAGCAATTCATTGATCCAGGTCACAGCGCCGGCATTTCCGCTCTCGAATTCACCTTGGTTGGCTTGCAGCGCGGCGTGCAGGCACTGGCGCGGCGACACCACGCCGGCCACCAGATAGGCCGAGAGCTGGCTGGTGCCGGGCCTGGCGGGGTAATCCCGTTCACCTTGGTAATCGTCGATGTGCTGGTCGACGAAGGTGTCCAGGCGCCGACGGGCTTCGGTTTCCCCGGCGGGCCAGAGGGCTCGTAGCGCTTCGCTGGGCGGGGCGAAGCCATCGACTTGTGTCGGCACCGGGTCGCGGGCAATGCCGGTGGAGGCCTGCCGGGCCGGCGTGGCGACCAGGCTCGGCAATGAGAGGTGCAGACGGCTGTAGCAGACTTTGCGGAACTGACTGAACACTTGGAAATAATTGCCGGTCTTGGTCAGCACGCTGCCGGGCTTGAACAGTAATTGATCGAGGTGGCTGTGAAATTCAACGCCCTGGTCATTCAGCGTGCGGGCGACTTCGGCGTCGCGTCGTGTTTCATTCAGGCCGTACTCTTCGTTGACATGCACGGCGTCGACGTTCAGTTCGCGACACAGCTTGAGCAGTACCTGCGGTGCCTGGTACCAATGCGCAGCGGCGCGGATCAGCAATGGAATGTTCAATTCGGCCAGGGCCGCACTCAACGCGCTGAGGTTGCGCAACCAGAAATCGATCTTGCACGGTGCGTCGTCATGGGCGCGCCATTGTTCGGGGCTGGTCAGGTACACCGCCACGCAGGGGCCTTGGGCTGCGGCCGCCGTGAGGGCGGTGTTGTCGTGTAGGCGCAAGTCGCTGCGCAGCCAGATCAGTTGCATGCTGTCTTCCATCTAAAGGAGTTCTCGGCGACTCAGTTCGCGGTGAGCCGATAACGGGTCTTCGGCCCAGGACACGTCAATCATCGACACGCCTGTGGATAACCTGGCTTGGTGGATCGACGCAGCCGGGCCGGCAATGACGATCGGGCAATCGATTCCGCCCAGCAGCCTGGGCAGTTGGGACAGGTTGAGTGCGTGACTGGAATACAGCAGGACGCCGCGGGCCTTGAGGCGCTCGACCGCCAGGGCCAGTTCGCCGGCCGGTAGAGGGCCGTCGAACACTTCCACCGGGCAGTCGGCGCTGCTGGCCAGCCAGGCGGTGAGCCATAAGTGCGGCTCCTGGGGCGAGTCCGAATGATTGACCAGCAACAGTGGCGCGCCGCGCAACTGACGGTTGTTGTGGTAGATCCGGCTGCCGAACTTGCTGCGCAGCCACGAGTACAGGAAGACCCGTTCCAGCTGCGCACCGAACTGGCCTTGCCAGCGCAGGTGCAACTCGGCCAGCAACGGCAAGAGCAACTGCTCGCACACGGTCCAGGGTGGGTACAGCGCCATCGCCTGGTTGACCAGGTCATCGATCTGGCGCTCGGCCAGTTGCGTCACCGCCAGCACCAAGGCGTGGCGCTGTCGCTGCCAGTCATTCTCCGGTACCTGTGTGGGTTCGGTCGGTGGCTGCGGTGTGTC
This sequence comes from Pseudomonas sp. NFACC46-3, assembly GCF_900114515.1. Lineage (NCBI taxonomy): Bacteria > Pseudomonadati > Pseudomonadota > Gammaproteobacteria > Pseudomonadales > Pseudomonadaceae > Pseudomonas > Pseudomonas sp. NFACC46-3. Next base: position 127,007 of record NZ_FOTH01000008.1, on the reverse strand, counting down.
CAGCAAAGGCTTGATCTTGCTCACCGCAACGCCACGGTCGATCCAGGTGAGAATGCTCAGGATCCGTTGCACATGGTCGGCATTGAACAGTCGGTGGCCCTTGGGGGTACGGTGCGGCACGATCAGGCCATAACGGCGTTCCCAGGCTCGCAGCGTGACGGCGTTGACACCGGTTTGCCGGGCGACCTCGCGTATGGGCAGCCAGCCTTGCGCCAAGGCCTTGGCAAAGTCGGCCCCCAGGTCTTCGCTGGCGCTGGAGTCGGGTTCGTTCTTCATCAAATAGCGTTTCGCAAGCTGAGGTTTTCCGGGTGTGGTTGCAGGTAGACCTGCTGCGTCAGGTAAGGATCGGGGTGCTGGCGCAGGTGATGCTTGAGCAACGTCAGTGGCACCACCAAGGGCACGATGCCGAGGCGATATTGCCCGATCAGATGCTGTACTTCCTGTTTGTCATCGGCGTCGATGACGCGCTTGAGGTAACCGCTCAGGTGTTGCAGCACGTTGGTGTGGGTGCGACGGGTGGCGCATTTCTTCAAGGCGGCCATCAATGCGCTGAAATAGCGTGGGCCCAACTCATTGGGGTCGGCCTTGCCCATGTTGCCCAGCAAATTGCCCAGGGCCTTGTATTGCAGTGGGTTGTGGGCCATCAGCAGGTATTTGTAGCGCGAGTGGAATTCGATCAGGTCGCGACGGCTCAGTCCGTCGCGACGCAAAGGTTGCCAGGCGGCATAGGCGAAGACCCGGGTCAGGAAGTTCTCGCGCAGCACCGGGTCGTTGAGGCGACCGTCTTCCTCCACCGGCAGGTCGGGGTGGCGTTCGCAGAAGGCCTGGGCATAGATCCCGCGGCCGCCGCCGTCCTGGGTCACGCCGTTGTGGTCATAAACCTTGACCCGCTCCAGTCCGCAGGACGGCGATTTCTGCATGAAGATATAGCCGCAGATGTCATCCAGTTCCCCAGCCATTTGCTTTGCGTAGTCGGCCAGTGGCCGGGTCGCGTTGAGCTCGCGATTCACCGTGCCGAGCGCCTCGGGATGTTTGGGGTCGCCCACCAGGCGAATCGGCTCCCGGGGGATACCCAGGCCGATGGCGACTTCGGGGCACACCGGCACGAAATCGAAATAGTCGACGAGGGTGCGGCTGCACAACTGCGATTGCTTGTGCCCGCCGTTAAAGCGAACTTCAGCCCCCATCAGGCAGGCGCTGATGGCGATTCTGGGTTTGGCGATGGCTGTGCTGGACATAGGCGACCTCTGATTGCTAAATCTTGTACAGATTTGTGTTTCTGTACAATATTTTCATCATAGATCCGAACGTGCACAAGTCAACCGGATTGTGTGGCGAGGCGACGTCAATCTGTGTCGCAGGCAGGCTGCTGTCTCTTTCGACAGCAGCGAATATCGATGGGTGATGCGCTTACTGCAGGCTTGCGTGCAGGCGGCGTGCGGCCTCCTGGCCGCTGAGCCATGCGCCTTCGACCCGGCCGGACAGGCACCAGTCGCCGCACACATACAGGCCCAGGTCGGCATCGGCCAAGGCGCCCCATTCGTGGTTGCCGGCGGGGCGGGCGTAGAGCCAGCGATGGGCCACGCTGAAGCTCGGTGCGGGCATCGCGCTGTGCAGCAGTTCGGCGAAGGCGCCGTGCAGATGTTCGATCACCGCTTCCTTGGACAGGTCGATGTGCTGCCGGCTCCAGTCGCTGGTGGCGTGCAGTACCCAGGTGTCGAGCGTGTTGTCGCGTCCCGGCTTGCTGCGGTTGCGCGCCAGCCAATCCAGGGGGCTGTCCTGTACGAAGCAGCCTTCCATGGGCGTATCCAGCGGTGTTTCGAAGGCCAGCGCCACGGCCCAGGTCGGGTCCATCTTCACGCCGGCGGCCACTGCGGCCAGCTTCGGTACGGCCGCCAGCAACGCGGTGGCCTGGGGCGCGGGCGTGGCGATCACCACCTGGCCGAAGGGGCCGTGGGTGAAACCTTCGGCGTCCTGCAAATGCCAGTGTTCCTGGCCGCGGTACACCTCGGTGATCCGGCAGGAAAACTGCACCTGCAACTTGTCGAGCAAGGCGCGGCTGATGGCGCTCATGCGCGGCGTGCCGACCCAACGGGTCTGCTCGTCCGGCGATGGGCTCAGTTGTCCGTTCTGGAAGTTGTAGAGTTGCGGGTTCCATTCCGCCGCCCAGCCGTTGGTTTGCCAGCGCTGGACCTCCGTGACAAAGCGGCGATCACGGGCGGTGAAGTATTGCGCGCCCATGTCCAATGCGCCGACGTCGCTGCGTTTGCTCGACATGCGTCCGCCGCTGCCGTGGCTTTTATCGAAGAGTTGAACGATATGCCCGGCCTCCGTCAGGGCCTGGGCGGCTGAAAGTCCGGCGATGCCGGTGCCGATGATTGCGATAGGTACAGTCATGAGGGCCTCGTTTACCTTTCTGTACAGACTACGCCGTCGTTTAAACCTGTACAATTCGGGTTTCTGGTATAAGTTTTACCGTTCGCGTTTGGACAGCTTGTCCTATTGTTAAACACAGACCCTGTCCGATACGAAAAATCCCTGCTTATAAAAATAGACTAATGGGCCGGGTAAAACGCGTTGCGAGGAACATCTCATGCACATATTGCTGACCGGCGGTACTGGTTTGATCGGACGTCAGCTCTGCCGCCTCTGGTTGGGGCAGGGACATCGCTTGACGGTATGGAGTCGCCGGCCCGAAGAGGTGGCGAAAATCTGTGGGGCAGATGTACGAGGCGTTGCCAGGCTCGATGAAGTTGTCGAGCCGGTGGACGCAGTGGTCAACCTCGCGGGAGCGCCGATTGCCGACCGGCCCTGGAGTCACAAGCGCAAGATGTTGTTGTGGAGCAGTCGCATCACGCTGACGGAAGTTTTGCTAGCGTGGCTGGAGCGTTGCGAGCAGAAACCGCAGGTGTTGATTTCCGGTTCCGCGGTGGGCTGGTATGGCGACGGTGGCGAGCGTGAGTTGACTGAGGAGTCGGGGCCGGTGAGTGAAGATTTCGCCAGTCAGTTGTGTATCGCCTGGGAAGAAACCGCGCAACGGGCCGAGGCGTTGGGCATACGCGTGGTGATGGTTCGTACCGGCCTGGTCCTGTCTGCCGAGGGCGGCTTTTTGTCGCGGCTGCGGCTGCCGTTCAAACTGGCGCTGGGCGGGCGTATCGGCAATGGTCGGCAGTGGATGCCGTGGATTCATATTGACGATCAAATCGCCCTGATTGATTTTCTTCTGCACCGCTTTGATGCCAGCGGTCCTTATAATGCGTGCGCTCCGAACCCGGTGCGCAACCGCGATTTTGCCAAGGCCCTGGGGCATGTATTGCATCGGCCAGCCGTGGTGCCGATGCCGGAGCTTGCGTTGAAAGTCGCGCTGGGGGAGCTGTCCTTGCTGTTGCTCGGCGGCCAGCGCGCCACGCCGGCCCGATTGCAGGCGGCGGGTTTCACATTCCGGTTCACTGATTTGCCCGCGGCCTTGGAAGACTTGTCCAGCCGCCTTTGAAATAGGACGTTGCATGACCGATCACGCGTTGCTTCTGGTGAATCTGGGTTCGCCTGCCTCCACTTCGGTGGCCGATGTGCGCCGCTACCTCAATCAATTCCTGATGGATCCTTATGTCATCGACTTGCCATGGCCCGTGCGGCGCTTGCTGGTGTCGCTGATCCTGATCAAGCGTCCCGAGCAGTCGGCCCATGCCTATGCCTCGATCTGGTGGGAGGAGGGTTCGCCGTTGGTGGTGCTCAGCCGCCGGCTGCAACAGGCCATGACCGCGCAGTGGACCCAGGGACCGGTAGAACTGGCAATGCGTTATGGCGAGCCGTCCATTGAGTCGGCGTTGGTGCGGCTGGCGAGCCAGGGTCACAAGAAGATCACGTTGGCGCCGTTGTATCCGCAGTTCGCCGACAGCACCGTGACCACGGTGATCGAAGAGGCCAAGCGGGTCGTGCGGGAAAAGAGACTCGATGTGCAGTTCTCGATTCTCCAGCCCTTCTACGATCAGCCCGAATACGTTGACGCCCTGGTGGCCAGCGCCAAGCCGTACCTGATGCAGGAACACGATCACCTGTTGTTGAGTTTCCATGGTTTGCCGGAGCGGCACCTGACCAAGCTCGACCCAACGGGCTTCCATTGCTTCAAAGACGCCGACTGCTGCAAGAACGCGCCGCCGGAGGTCATGGCGACCTGTTACCGCGCCCAGTGCATTCGCACCGCGCAACTGTTTGCCGAGCAGATGGGGCTGGCGGATGGTAGTTGGTCGGTATCGTTCCAATCGCGACTGGGCCGTGCCAAGTGGATCGAGCCTTACACTGAAGCACGCCTGGAAGAGTTGGCTAAAAGTGGCGTGAAGAAGGTGCTGGTGATGTGCCCGGCGTTCGTTGCCGACTGCATCGAGACCCTGGAAGAAATCGGTGATCGCGGGCGCGAGCAGTTCCGTGAGGCCGGAGGGGAGGAGTTGGTGCTGGTGCCTTGCCTCAATGATGAGCCGCAGTGGGCCAAGGCGTTGAGCACGCTGTGTGAGCGGGCGCCGATCGCGCTGTAATACAAAACCTGTGGCGAGGGAGCTTGCTCCCGCTTGGGTGCGAAGCGCCCACAACAGCGGGACTGCTTCGCAGTCCAGCGGGAGCAAGCTCCCTCGCCACAATAGAAGAGCAGGCTGATTTATAGCAGCGGCTCATCCGCCTTCTTGTGCTTCCAACTGTCATTGCCCGGCAGCAGCAGGTTCAGCGCGATCGCCACCACCGCGCACAACGCGATGCCTTTGAGGCCGAAATCGTCCGGCCCAGTGCCGGTGCCCACCAGCACACCACCGATGCCGAACACCAGCGTGACCGAAACGATCACCAGGTTGCGCGCCTCGCCCAGGTCGATCTTGTGGCGGATCAAGGTGTTCATGCCCACTGCCGCAATCGAACCGAACAACAGGCACAGAATCCCGCCCATCACCGGCACCGGAATGCTTTGCAGCAGCGCACCGAACTTGCCGATGAATGCCAGGCTGATGGCAAAGATTGCCGCCCAGGTCATGATCTTCGGGTTATAGTTTTTGGTTAGCATCACCGCGCCAGTCACCTCGGCATAGGTGGTGTTGGGCGGGCCGCCGAACAGGCCGGCGGCGGTGGTGGCAATGCCGTCACCGAGCAGTGTGCGGTGCAGGCCGGGTTTTTTCAGGTAGTCGCGACCGGTCACGCTGCCCACGGCAATCACGCCGCCGATGTGCTCGATGGCCGGCGCCAGCGCCACCGGGACGATGAACAGGATCGCCTGCCAATTGAACTCCGGTGCGGTGAAGGCCGGCAGGGCGAACCACGGCGCGGCGGCGATTTTCGCGGTGTCCACGACGCCGAAGAAAAACGCCATGGCAAAGCCCACCAGCACGCCGGAAATGATCGGCACCAGGCGGAAAATGCCTTTGCCAAACACCGCCACGATCAGGGTGGTGAGCAGCGCCGGCATCGAGATCATCATCGCGGTCTGATAATGAATCAGCTCGGTGCCGTCGCCGGCCTTGCCCATCGCCATGTTGGCGGCAATCGGCGCCATGGCCAGGCCGATGGAGATGATCACCGGGCCAATCACTACCGGCGGCAGCAGCCGGTCGATGAACCCGGTGCCCTTGATCTTCACCGCCAGGCCCAGGAAGGTGTAGACGAAACCTGCCGCCATCACGCCGCCCATGGTCGCGGCCAGGCCGAACTGGCCCTTGGCGAGGATGATCGGCGTGATGAAGGCAAAGCTCGAAGCCAGGAACACTGGCACCTGGCGCCCGGTGACGATTTGGAACAGGATCGTTCCCAGGCCGGCCGTGAACAGCGCCACGTTAGGATCCAACCCGGTGATCAGCGGCATCAGTACCAGCGCGCCGAAGGCGACGAACAGCATCTGCGCGCCGGACAGCACCTGGCGCCAGAGCGGATCGTTGAACTCATCCTGCATGCTCAAGCGTCCTTCTGCTTGGTGCCGAAGATCTTGTCGCCGGCATCGCCCAGGCCCGGGATGATGTAGCCGTGCTCGTTGAGTTTCTGGTCAATGGACGCGGTGTAGATGGTCACGTCCGGGTGGGCGTCTTGCACGGCCTTGATGCCTTCGGGCGCGGCGACCAGCACCATGGCGCGGATGTCCCGGCAACCGGCTTTTTTCAACAGGTCGATGGTGGCGACCATGGAGCTGCCGGTGGCGAGCATCGGGTCGATGATCATCGCCAGGCGCTCGTCGATTTCCGGCACCAGTTTTTCCAGATAGGTGTGCGCCTGCAGGGTCTGCTCGTTGCGAGCCACACCCACGGCGCTGACTTTGGCCCCTGGAATCAGGCTCAGTACGCCCTCGAGCATGCCGATGCCGGCGCGCAGGATCGGCACCACGGTGATCTTCTTGCCGGCGATCTTCTCGACCTGGACCGTACCGGCCCAGCCGTCGATTTCATAGGACTCCAGCGGCAGGTCCTTGGTGGCCTCGTAGGTGAGCAGGGCACCGACTTCCTGGGCGAGTTCACGGAAGTTCTTCGTGCTGATATCGGCGCGGCGCATCAGGCCGAGTTTGTGTCTGATCAGCGGATGGCGGATCTCGAGGATGGGCATGGGGAAGGCTCCGGCGGCGGGCAAAAAAACCGGCCTAGATTAATCTATCCGAGGGTGTTGTCCTATAGACAATACAGAACGTTAGTCCACAAACGCTTGATCTGGCCGGGCGGGATGCGTACCTTTGCCGGCTTTTCCGAACCCTGCCACCCCTGGAGAGCGCCATGTCCGCTGATCTCGAGCATATCCGTCAAATCATGCGAGAGGCTGACTGCCTGTACACCGAAGCCGAAGTCGAAGCGGCCATCGCCCGTGTCGGTGCGCAAATCAATGAACAGCTGGCCGATGCCAATCCGGTGGTGTTCTGCGTCATGAACGGCGGGCTGATTTTTTCCGGCAAGCTGCTGACCTATCTGAACTTCCCATTGGAAGCGTCCTACCTGCACGCCACCCGTTATCGCAACGAAACCAGCGGCGGTGACTTGTTCTGGAAGGCCAAGCCGGAAGTCTCGTTCATCGACCGCGACGTGCTGATCATCGACGACATCCTCGACGAAGGTCACACCCTGGGCGCCATCATCGACTTCTGCAAACACGCCGGTGCCCGCGCCGTGCACACCGCCGTGCTGATCGACAAGGACCACGACCGCAAGGCCCGTCCGGACTTGAAAGCCGATTTCGTCGGCTTGCCGTGCATCGACCGCTACATCTTCGGCTACGGCATGGACTACAAAGGTTACTGGCGCAACGCCAATGGCATTTTCGCCGTCAAGGGAATGTAGTCGATGACCCGGCCAAGCTTTCTGGATCATGCACTGTTCGATGGATTGGCCGAAAAAGCCGCGGCCAGCCCTCGCGGACGGCAGCACCATAACTTCCACGAAATGGATGAGCCGTGCCACCGCATGGCGGTGGGCTTGCAGCCTTCGACCTACATCCCGCCGCACCGCCATCTGAGCGCCGACAAGGCCGAAACCTTGCTGGTGCTCAAGGGCCGGCTGGGGGTATTGATCTTCGATGAAGCCGGCGCGGTGGTGGACAAGCGCATCCTGCAGGCCGGTGGCGATTGCCTCGGCGTCGACCTTCCGGCCGGCGTGTATCACGGATTGGTGGTGCTGGAAGCCGACAGCCTGATGTTCGAATGCAAAGCCGGCCCCTACCGCCCCGTGGGCGAGGGCGAACTGGCCCACTGGGCGCCTCGTGAAGGCGAGCCAGGCGTCGCCGAGTACCGGGCCTGGATGCGTGCCCAGTTCGACTGAGCACCGAATCAGTCGTCGGCACGGAGCTTTTGTGGCGACTCCCGCTTGGGTGCGTAGCACCCACCTGCAATTGGGGCTGCTGCGCAGCCCAGCGGGAGCAAGCTCCCTCGCCACAGTTCAAGCAAGTCGTGGCTGAGCGGTGCTGCCGCTGGCCAACCACTGCTCGCTCTTGACCCGCGCCTGCTCCAGGGTCTGCACATACGCCAATTGCCGCTGCTCGCGATGAATACCGGCGCGGCGCAGCTTCAGGCGCACCCTGGGCGCCGTCGCGACCAGGATCAGGCCGATGCCCTGCTTGCGGTAATCCTTCAGGATGTTTTCAAACGCAGCCAGCGCGGTCATGTCCAGCATGGGCACGGCGCTCATTTCCACCACCACCACGCGCACCCCCGGATCGAACTTGCGCAGCACGTCCAGGGCTTTTTCTGCCGCACCGAAGAACAGCGGCCCACGAATTGCGTAGCAGCGCACATGCTCGGGCATGTCCAGCAGGGCCTGGTGGAAGTGGCGAGGCAGTTCGGCGCTGTCGGTCAGTTCGCTCATGCGCTTGATGAACAGCCCGGCGGCCAGCAGCAGGCCGACGGCGACGGCCATGACCATGTCGAACAGCACGGTCAGGCTAAGGCAGGTCAGCAGCACCAGTACGTCGCTGCGCGGGGCGATGCGCAAGGTATGCAACACGTGTCCGGCTTCGCTCATGTTCCAGGCCACTATCACCAGTAGCGCCGCCAGGGCTGCCATGGGCAGGTAGCTGAACAGGGGCGCCAGCAACACCATCGCCAGCAGTACCACAAGGCTGTGAATGATCGCGGCCAGCGGTGAAGAGGCGCCGCTGCGCACATTGGTCGCGCTGCGGGCAATGGCCGCCGTGGCGGTGATACCGCCGAACAGCGGCGCCACGAGGTTGCCCAGGCCTTGGCCGATCAGCTCGGCGTTGGGGTCATGCTTGCTGCCGGTCATGCCATCCGCCACCACGGCGCACAGCAGCGATTCGATGGCGCCAAGCATGGCAATGGCGAAGGCCGGGCCCAGCAATTGGCGGATCAGATCATAGGAAAGCGTCAAGGGGCGCCCCTGGCCATCTGGCAGGTTCCATGGCCACTCGAAGCTCGGTAAAAACGGCGGGATACCGGGGTGGCTGATGCCATCGACCATGTAGCTGAAACGCTCACCCAATGTCGCCACCGGCAAACCGCCGCGCTCCAGCGCCAGTCCCAATAGCGCCCCGACCAGCAAGGCAACCAAATGCCCGGGAACCCGCGGTACCCAGCGTGGCCAGGCAAACAGCACTGCCAGGCACGTGACGCCGATGATGCCATCGCCGAGCCGGGCACTGGGCAGCGCCACGATCAGTTCGCCCAACTGTTCGATGTAGTGCTTGGCTTGCCCGGCGGTGGTCAACCCCAGCAGATCCTTCAGTTGCAAGGTGGCGATGACCACGCCGATCCCGGCGGTAAAGCCGAGAATCACCGGGTAGGGGATGTATTGGATCAGCCGTCCGGCGCGCATCAGGCCCAGGGTGATCAAGATCAGACCAGCGAGCATGGTGCACAACAACAGGCCGCCCAGGCCGTGCTGTTGCGTGATGGGCAGCAGGATTACCACGAATGCCGCCGTCGGCCCGCTGACGTTAAAGCGCGAGCCGCCGGTGAGGGCGATCAAGGGCGCGGCCACCAACACCGTGTACAAGCCATGTTGCGGTGGCACGCCAACGGCAATCGCCAGGGCCATGGCCAGTGGGATGGCGATGATGCCGACGGTCAGCCCGGCCACCAGGTCGCCACGCAGGCGCTCCAGGGTGTAACCGGCGCGCCAGGCCTGGCGCCAGGCGGCAAACAACGGTGGGGCGGAGAAAGACATGAATACTCCTCGCAAGGGGGACACTGGCACTGGCCCTGTGGCGAGGGAGCTTGCTCCCGCTCGAGTGCGTAGCGCTCGCAATATTATGGGGCGGCTGCGCCACCCAGCGGGAGCAAGCTCCCTCGCCACAAAGGCATGCGCCGGTAGGCCGGGGCTGATGGCTCTTTGAGTATGCCGTGCTCGTTGCGCGGATGTATTGATCTGGATCGTTATTTTTACCATCCAGGCTCATGCTAGAGTGCTCGGCCAAGACCCCGGAGCTTGTCATGCGTGTATCGATCCGCCGTAGCGCTACTTTGCTGTTGATCTCCAGCCTGCCCTTGGCGGTCGTGGCTGCACCGATGCACAGCCAGTTCCTACCGCCTGATGACCTGGTGGTGCGCCAGGAGCAGCCTGAACAGCAGCAGTTGCTGCAAGTGACCGAGTATTCGGTGGTGCTGGGTAACCAGCGTCAGTCCAACCAGCAACCGATTCCGGTCACTTCGCCCTTGCTGGTCCGTCTCAAGGGCAAGCCGATGAACAAGGGCGCGACCCTCAGCCAGGTGATCCTTAACTTCGACGGCGAAAGCAAAAGCCTGAAGAAACCGGTTTTCGACGAGGCGAGCAAGACCCTGACGCTGTCTTATCCTCAGGCTCAGTACCGGGTGGTCATCGATCTGCTGCGCAACAACACGGTCTATGTGCAGTTTCTCACCTACGCCAACGGTCATATCTGGGCCGACCTGCACACCGGTGCCGAACGCCCGCGTTGAGCCGCGAGGCCTGCCGGGGGTAAACTGCCCGCCCCGTGAACTGTGCGAGCTGGAGCCGGCAATGCGTAAAGACAAGAAACAAGTGATTGGCGACGAGATTGGCGATGAACAGGTCAAGCTGTTCCTCAATTTCGAACCGGTCGATGCCACGTCGCCGTCGCTGCACAAACTGATCAAGGCCTACCGTGGGCTGCGGGTCGATGACTTCGAGCGGTTCCTGACGTTTTTCGTCGAGGCCGGTTACGACCTTAATGGCAAGGATGAGCAAGGCAAGGATTTCGTGGCGTTGATCCAGGACCAGCGTAACGCCGAGGAATACATTGAACTGATCAATAAGGCGCGTGGCTGATCGCGTTAATGTCATGTCCGCGCCGCCGCGGCGTTTGAATGTCTGCATCACTATTTCATGACGTACTCAACTAAGCCCGAAAGGTTATGTCACCATTCGGGCTGTTTTGTTTTATCTGGATTTCCATTACTTTTGGGTTGAAACCAAGGGGTTTCATTTCAATCGCTAAATGGAGTTTTATTTATCATGGAAGATAAAGGTAAATGTATCGCTGGGTGTTTATTGGCCCTGATCGGCTGTCTGGCAAGTTCGGTTTCCAATGCGTTCGATGAGATCGTCAATGTGGAAATATTCAACGCAACGTCAGCGGTCATTGTGCCGGGTAGCGATTTCACGTGGTCTCTGGCCCCGGAAAATGCGGGCCACAGCTTTTCGATAAGTCCTGGGGAACGCCAGGAGCTAACCTATTATCTGCCCCAGGCGCGTGCCGAGCGGGAGTCATTTACCTACACCCAAGGAAACCGCACCTGCCATTTCAGTTTCGGGCATATTCCTGGCGTGCCGGTGAGTGACGGACAGACAATGCCTTATCGTCGCTGGGTTGAAGCGAAACCGGCAGGTGCCTGTGTTGCGGAGTTACTAGAGGTTGAAGATGACGATGATTATGTTCGTCATGGCGGAACACGCGTCAAGTTCAGTATGAAGTCATAATACGGGTAATAAAAAGCCTCCTGTTTGCACGGGAGGCTTTTTATCAGTACACAGTATCAGGCGTAACTTTGAGCCTTGCTGTCTTCAACCAACTCCAACGCAATGTTGTTCTGCGCGTTGATTTTTCGATACAGCGCCGCGTCGGTTTCCAACACTTTTTCCCGGGCCGGGAAGATCTCTGCGAGCTTGGCAGCCCACTCGCCCTTGGCTTTGTCCGGGAAGCAGCGCTCGATCAGTTCCAGCATGATCGACACGGTCACCGAAGCACCCGGCGATGCGCCGAGCAGGGCGGCGAGGCTGCCGTCCTTGGCCGCCACCAGTTCGGTGCCGAACTGCAGGACGCCACCTTTCTTCGGGTCTTTCTTGATGATCTGCACCCGCTGGCCGGCCACTTCCAGGCGCCAGTCCTCGGCTTTCGCCTCGGGGTAGAAACGACGCAGGGATTCCAGGCGCTGTTCCATGGACTGCATCACTTCGCTGATCAGGTACTTGGTCAGGTCCATGTTGTCCCGGGCCACGGCCAGCATCGGGCCGATGTTGCCGGCACGTACCGACAGCGGCAGGTCCATGATCGAACCGTGCTTGAGGAACTTGGTGGTGAAACCGGCGTATGGCCCGAACAGCAGGGATTTTTTGCCATCGACTACACGGGTGTCCAGGTGCGGCACCGACATCGGCGGCGAGCCCACGGCGGCCTGGCTGTAGACCTTGGCCTGGTGGTGCTTGACCACTTCCGGGTTGTCGCAACGCAGCCACTGGCCACTGACCGGGAAGCCGCCGAAGCCCTTGCTTTCCTCGATGCCCGAGGCTTGCAACAGCGGCAACGCCGCACCGCCGGCACCGAGGAACACGAACTTGGCGTCGACATCGCGGCTGCTGCCGGAATTGACGTCCTTGATGCTTACGGTCCAGCCACTGCCGTTGCGCTTGAGACCGGTGACGCGCTTGCAGTATTTGACCTGAGTGTCCGGGGCGCTGGTCAGGTGCTTGAGCAACTGGTTGGTCAGGGCGCCGAAGTTGACGTCGGTGCCGTTCATGACGCGAGTGGCGGCGATGACCTCATCGGCCGGCCGGCCAGGCATCATCAGCGGCATCCACTCGGCCATCCGGGCCTTGTCCTCGGTGTATTCCATGTCGGCGAAGGCGTGATGCTGGCGCATCAGCTCGAAGCGCTTCTTCAGGAACGACACGCCTTTCTCGCCTTGCACGAAGCTCAGGTGTGGCACCGGGGCGATGAAGGACTTGGAGGAGCCGAACGTGCCTTTTTTGGTCAGGTACGTCCAGAACTGCTTCGACACCTCGAACTGGGTGTTGATGTGCACGGCTTTCTTGATGTCGACATTGCCGTCGGCTGCCTGGGGCGTGTAATTGAGCTCACACAGCCCGGCGTGACCGGTGCCGGCGTTGTTCCACGGGTTGGAACTCTCCGCGGCACCGGAATCCATCAGCTCGACGACTTCCAGCGAGATCGCGGGGTCGAGCTCCTTGAGCAGTACGGCCAGGGTGGCACTCATGATGCCGGCCCCTACCAGAACTACATCGACTGCTTCGTTATGCGCCATTTAACGCGTCTCCAAAATCTGCAGCACCAAATTGTCGGCATAGCGGCCAGGAGTGGCGGGGCAGGTCAGTTGCGCCCCAGTTATCCATGGCCAGGATCGCCATGTCCGAATCTTCGCAATTTTTCGCACCTACTGCGGATGCATGCAGCCTGGCCTCAAGAGTCACATGAACTCATTTAAGCGCCGGGCAGGCAATTCGACTTATGGCCGAGACATCCGTTCGTGCAACCAAATCCGTAGCGGACAGGCTTCAGGCGCCGGTTCTTGAGCGATATCCGGTCCTGTGTCGTTGGGCTGTTTCAGACGCTAATGGTGCTTGTTCAGACGCAAAACTCTTCATTTGCTCGCCACACTCTCGTGAAGTTGTGAAAACCCGTTTTTTCACGCTCTTTTGAAGACGTGAACCTCAAAAAAGGGCTGTCCCAGCCTGGCACTGCGCCCGGTTTGGTTGCCCCCATGTAGTACATGACAGGCAAAACGGGCAGACAGCTCAGTGACCGAGCGTAATGACAGCTCTGCAGATTCGCGAAAAGTGGTGATTTGCCTGGAGGAACAGCAAGCGCGCCAGCTTCACTCGATCTGTGTGGGCGGCTCTCTGTGGGCGTTGCGGGGTGCCAATACCAGCGCATCAGCGGTGTTGCGAGGCCCGATCAGGAGACGTCCTTATAATCGGGGGGAGATTGTATCGAAGAAACGCAGGGAAATGGTCGTGTTTAATGACTTTTATTAGCCGTCCGGTCAGATGGTCAACAGCTGCCGGTTACGTGCGCGGGCAGGAAGCGGTTGCACGCGGGCGCTGGCGGGCAATGGCTGGTGCAGCCAGTTGAGACGGATCTCTTCGATTTCCACCCAGCCTTCGCCCATGGGTTGCAGGCTGCACTGTTTGAACGCCTGGCAATGGCCGTTGCGATCGAGCAAGGCGAAGCTGCGGTGATGAGGGCGAGGGGTGAACAGGGAAATAAGGAAGCGCATGAGCGGATACCGGGTCAGGGAGCTTGGGGCAAGCCTGACAGCGGGCTATGACATGCCGGTGTAAGGACCGTGACAATGGGGTGACAGGAACCGGCAACCACGGCCCGTGTCAGACATTTCAGTATTCATCGTGCGACGCTAGTTCACGGCGATGGCGCACCGCTATACTGCCGGCCTGTTTGTGCCCGATTCTGGAGAGAAGAGCATGTTGCAACGCCTGTTGTTCGGTTTGATCGCTGTGACCAGTCTGACCCTCGTCGGCTGCGCCCACAGCCCGCAACAACTTAACCCGGAGCCCAAGCTCAATGCCCAACTGGCGCCTGTGGGTCGTGGCCAGCCGGTGGTGGTGCGAGTGGTGGACGGTCGTCCGTCGCCGACGCTCGGTACCCGTGGCGGGCTGTATCCGGAAACCAGTGTGATCACGGTGCAGGGCGCGCAGATCCTGCCCAAGCTGCAGGCCCAGGCTGAAGCTGCCGTGCGTTTGCTGGGCTTCACGCCGACCGCCAATGCCTTGAATGCACCGCAACTGACCGTAACCCTGGCCGAGCTCAAGTATCAGTCGCCCAAGGAAGGCATGTACGTGACCGAAGCCACCATCGGCGCGACCTTCCGCTCCGACGTGCAGAACGCCAACCGCCGCTACAGCGGTCGTTACGGTGCTTCCCTGGACCAGCGTTTCGGCATGGCGCCTAACCAGGACACCAACACCAAGCTGGTCAGCGACGTCTTGAGCGATGCCCTGACCCGGCTGTTCAAGGATCCGACCATTGGGCAAGTGCTGGCTGAATAAGTAACAAACCTCACAACCCCTGTGGGAGCTTGCCCCACAGGGGTTTTTTATGGGCGATGTTCTCAGGCGGCCTGGGAATAGAACTCCAGCACACTGATCCCGGTCAGCAGGTCGGTCTCTGGAAGGTCGGCATGTTGATGACCGCCGAGGGCGCAATACACCAGCCAATGTCGGTCCTGCACGTTGAAGGACAGGCTGTCGACGAGGTTCTGTTGTTCGTCGCTTGGGCTGATGAGATAGAGGCGATCCTGGTTTTCGGCGTGCAACATGAGGGGTTCCGGGCAGGTTTGAAGGGCGACAGAGTGGCCTAATCAGATGACGAAACCGTGACGGGGGAAATTACCCCGAGGATTGATTACGGAGCCTGTGGCGAGGGAGCTTGCTCCCGCTGGGCTGCGCAGCAGCCCCCGACTAGCGTCTCGGTGTGTCAGGTTAATCGTGCAAGCTTTTTTTGGGGCTGCTGCGCAGTCCAGCGGGAGCAAGCTCCCTCGCCACGAAGTCACCAGGCCATTATCCCAGCCGATCGTTACTGGTCGGAAAAAACGGTGCAGGGCGGCAGGCTTTCGGTAGAATCCGCGCCCTGTTCGTAGGCCACGGACGTGTCCTGTCCGTTTTTCGCTTGAGGTTCGTGATGTCGCTGCATCTGCTTTCGTTGTTCGCCGCCCACCCCGCCAAACTGATCAACTTGCTTGCGTTGCTGTTTGCCTGCCCGGGCGGCTGGGTGCTGCATGCGACGCGCCGCCGTGAGCAACGGGCGCGGGCTTGCCTTGAAGCGCGCAATCGCGATGGCAACGAACGCTTCGAAGCGCTGCTGGATCTGGCCACTCAGCGGATGAACCGGTTTTTCTACCGGTTTGGCTTTGGCTGCCTGGCGCTGGCGTTGCTGATGTCGTGGATCAGTACGCAGTTCTGATGAGATAACCGTTTTGATCGGGGCATGGTGGCCTGTGGCGAGGGGATTTATCCCCGTTGGGCTGCGTAGCAGCCCTGATCAGGTTGATGTGATCGACCAGACTTACCGAGCTGTCAGGGTTTGGGGCTGCTGCGCAGCCCAGCGGGGATAAATCCCCTCGCCACAGCAAGCTCCCTCGCCACAGGGAACCCGTGTCCTCAGACCTGTCGCTTAAAGCGCCAACCCCGCCTTGACCCGATACTGATTACGCACCGGCGTTGCATATTGCAGCACCAGGAACGGCCGGTGTTCCGGCGGGCAAGCGTCCAGCCGGCGTTGCCATTCTTCCTGGGCCTTGACCAGCTCCTCGGCACCGAACACCTCGGCCGCCTTGGGCACCTGCAACTGCGGGTCGGCGTCGTCCCATTGGGCATAAGCCAGGTAATGCACCGGGAACAGGCGGTAGCCGCCGAGAATCTGCCGATCCATCTCCTGGGCCAGTTGCTTGGTGTCCTCGAACAGCTCGGTGATGGGCGCGGCGAAGTTCACGTGGACCCGGCCCTTGTAGCCGGTGATGCCCTTGGCGATGCTCACGTCGTCCTCGCCCGGAGCCTTGGTGTAGGTGCCGGTGGTTGCGCGGATGTACAACTCGCGGGCCTTGGCCTGGTCGCACGGGTCGTATTCGTAGCTGATCGACACCGGGGTGAGGTTCAGTGACTGGATCACTTCGCCGAACGGCTCGTCCTTGCGGCTCATGTGGAACATCTTGAGGATCGCCGATTCGGTCCGGTCGTCACCGTCCTTGGCCCGTCCTTCGGCCTGGGCGATCCAGATCGAGGCGCAATCATTGCGGATCGAATGGTTGATGTACGCCGACAACAACTGGTACGCCGCCATTTTTTCCCGCCGCCCGGTGATGGAGCGGTGCACGATGAAGCTCTTGTTCAGGCGCATCAGGTCGCTGACAAAGGGCTTTTGCAGCAGGTTGTCGCCAATGGCGATGCGCGGGGTCGGCAGGCCGGCGTGGTATACGGCGTAGTTGACGAAGGCCGGGTCCATCACGATATCGCGGTGGTTGGCGATGAACAGATACGCACTGCCGGACTTGAATTGCTCCACCCCGGTATAGGTCACGCCGTCGGTGGCGCGCTCGATGGTGTGGTCGACATAGAACTCCACTTTGTCCTGCAACGTGGCGACCGACGTCACTCCGGCGAACTCACGGCGCAATCTTTGCGCTATAAGGGGTTTGAGCATCCAGCCGAAGGCGCCGGCCAGGCGTGGGAAGCGGAAGTGGGTGAGGATATCTAGAAACGCCTTGTCGCCGAGCAGTCGTGCCAGCACCGCTGGGACTTCGCTGTCGTCGTAAGGTCGGATGGCATCGAATTCGCCCATCATGCTCTCTTGTTGGAAACGGCTAGGGTAAGTAAAGGTTCTAACGAAAAAACGACAGGGCACGGTCTGGAAGATAAGCCAGACAAAAATAGCCCTGCAAATAGACCGGCGATTATACGCACAAGTCACCTGGGAGACCGCGATGCTGGAAAGCGCTCATTATGAATGTCCGTATTGTGGGGAGGACGTAGAGACATCCCTGGACTTGTCCGGCGGTGATCAGGACTACATCGAGGATTGTCAGGTCTGTTGCCGGCCAATCACCTTTGTGTTGCAGGTCCATGGTGAGGAATGGCATCTCGAGGTCTTCAGCGAAAACGACTGACGGGGCGACACCGATGCAGCGAATCTACGAGCTGGAAAACCTGATGGAAGGCGAGTTGTTGCAAGGCATGCTTGCCAGTGAAGGCATCACGGCGCATCTGGTGGGGCGCGATTTGCTGGGCGGTGCGGGGGAGTTGCCCATGCAGGGCTTGCTGGGACTGGCGGTGGAAGATGACCAGGCGCAATACGCCCGGGAGTTGATCGCCGCGTACAATGCCGCACTGCCGTTGCCCGGCGATGAACCGGACAGCTATCCCGGTACGCTGGTCTGTTAGGCTGGCGGCCGTTTGTTCGATCAAGAGTCGTGTTGCCCCATGTGTGGACGTTATGCCCTGTTTCGCTGGAACCCCACCTTCGCGGCCCTGCCCGGTTTTCCCGCCGATCAGAAGGCTCAATGGAACATTTCGCCCAACGATTCGGTGCTGATCCTGCGGGCCGACGCCGAGGGCCAGCGCGAACTGGCCCGGGCGCGCTGGGGCCTGACGCCGCCTTGGTTGACCGACCTGTCCCGCACGCCGGCCCATGCCCGGGCCGAAACCGTGGCCGAGCAGCCGATGTTCCGCGAGGCCTTGCGCCTGCGCCGTTGCCTGCTGCCGGCCAATGGTTTCTATGAATGGCGCGGCGGTACGCGCAAGCGTCCGTACTGGTTGACGCCGGGGGAGGGTTCGTCGCTGTTTTTCGCCGCGATCTGGGAAGCGTATCCGGTGCAGGAACAGGTGTGGCTGAGCACGGCGGTCATCACTCAACCGGCGGCGGGCCAGCGCCGGCCGTTGATTCTGGACGAAGAAGGCCAGCGCCTGTGGCTCGACCCCGAGACACCGCTGCATGCTTTGCAAGGGCTGCTGGCAAGCGAGCCGGCGCCATTGCGCGAGCGGGTATTGGCCAATATGGTCAATGATCCGAAACTCAATGGGCCGGAGTGCTTGACTCCGGCTTGAGCGTTGCGGTGATTGTGCCGGCCTTATCGTCGGATCGCCGCCCGGAGCAAGCTCGCTCCCACATTAGGTTCTGGGCGTTACTCGTGATGCGGCTCACCCAGGAAGGTCAATGAGGTGAACACGCCACGGGTGGCCACGTCCTTGTTGTCCTTGAGCGCAATTTCCATCTGCGCCGCGATCACATTCAAGCCTTCGTTGCGCACCAGCACCTTGGCCCGGCCTTCTGCGTCGGTTTCAGTCGATACGGTGTTCGGCATGCTGCGGTAGTCGCCCACCAGTTTCACACCAGCCGCGGGTTTGCCGTCCAGCAGCACCCGTACCGGCAATGACTGGCCCGGGCCAACGGTCAGCGGGTCGACTTCCGGCAGGATCACGAACTTGATCGGTGCAAGCGCCGGCAGTTTCGCCCCCGGCTCATAGATCGCCAGGCTGTATTTGAACGTATGGGTCGATTCGATCGCCCCGGGTACTTTGCTGCGGCCTTCGTTGATCCACTTCTTGTCGGCCGTCTGGGACCACATGCCGTTGTCCAGCGCCACGGCCAGCACCGCTGGCGGCTTGAGCGGTTGCAGGCGGGCGTGGTCCGGCAGGCGCTCTACGGTGACGGGGATCATCTTGCCGCCCAGGTCATAGGCCCAGGCACCACTGATTTTCTGCGCCTTGAAGGCATTGTCTTCGGCACCGTGGCCGTAGATCACTTCGACGTTGCCGCGACGCTGTTCGGACCACAGGCCATGGGCCGAGGCCTGTGTGGCCAGGAGCAGGCCAAGCAGGGCGAAGGTCTTGGGGTATTTCATGCTGACTTCCTTATAGATCGAGGGTGAGGCTGACAGTGAAGTTGCGCGGATCGCCGGGAGTGACCCAGTAATTGCTGTAGGAGCGTTCGTAGTATTTTTCGTCGAAGACGTTATTCAGGTTCAGGCCCACGGTGACGTCATCGCTGGCCTTGTAATGGGCCAGCAGGTCCACGGTGTGGTAGGCCGGCAGTTCGAAATCCTTGCCGGCTTCGCCCGAGCGATCGCCGACGTAAGTGAACGCCGCGCCAACATCCGAGCCGCGCAGGTGCCCATCCTGGAATTCGTAGACCCCCAGCAGGCTGCCGCTGTGTTTAGCGACGCCGAGGATCCGGCTGCCTGTGGGGTTTCCCGGGTCACCCTTGGTCACTTCGGCGTCGATGTAGGCATAGGCGCCGATCACCCGCACGGCGTCGGTCACCTGCCCGGTCAACTGCAAGTCGATGCCCTGGCTGCGGGCCTTGCCAATGGCGCGGCTGAAGTCGGTGCCGGCGACCGGGCTCAGGACGTTTTCCTTCTCGATATGGAACGCCGCCAGGGTGGTGCTCAGGCGATCGTCGAACAACTCGCTCTTGATCCCCACTTCATAGCCGACCCCTTCCTCGGGATCGAAAGTCTTGCCGCCGGCATCCAGGCCGTTGTTGGGTTTGAACGAGGTGGAGGCGTTGGCAAACAGGCCGACCTCGGGCGTCAACTGATACAGCAGGCCGGCCCGTTGCGTCAGGGCGTCGTGGCGTTGGCGGCTGGTGAGGTGGGTGTTGTGGTCGTCGATGCTTTGCTCGAAATGCTCATAGCGCACGCCGAGCATGCCCCGCAGCTTGTCGGTGAAGACGATCTGGTCCTGCAGGTTCAGTGCGCGGCTTTGTACATGTTCGAAAAAATCGGGGCCGGTGCGTTTGCCATCAGGTTTTGGCTGGCCGTAAATCGGTTGATAAATGTCGATGGGATAAGCGCTGCCGTTGATGGTGGTCACGCGCTCGTTCTTGCGATAGTCCTCATATTCCGTGCCGATCAACAGTTCGTGCTGCCAGGGGCCGAGGTCGAACATTCCACGCAATTCAAGTTGGGTGATGCTGTCGTGCCAATTGTTGTCGCGCTCGCGGTAGCGGCGGTTCACCGTGTGGCCGTCGGCATTCAACGGGCGTGCTTCGGAAGCGAATCCCCAGAGTTCACCCTGCTTGTAATGGCTGGCCAAGCGTAACTGCCAGGCGTCGTTGAGCTGATGCTCGAGGGCGGCCTGGAGCATGTTGTTGTGATTGTCGATGTCGCCGTCGTTGGGCTCGCCCAGGAACGTCGAGCGGGAAACGCCGCTCCAGCGATTGTTCGGAGCGACGATGCCGCGGTCGAACGTCGAGCTGTGGCGCACGATTTCGCTTTCCACCAGCAACCGCGTATCGGGGTTCAGTTGCCAACTGATGGAAGGCGCAACGAAAACACGTTTGCTGCCGACATGGTCGCGAAAGCTATTGTTGTCCTCGACCGCCAGGTTGACCCGCGACAGCAGGTTGCCTTCGGTGTCCAGTGGCGTGTTGACGTCCAGCGCAGTGCGGTAGCGATCCCAACTGCCAGCGCTGGTTTGCAAGGTGGTGAAGGCTTCGGGCTGGGGTTTCTTGGTGACTATGTTCACCGTACCGCCGGGATCGCCCCGTCCATACAGGCTGGCGGCTGGGCCCTTGAGTACTTCGATGCGTTCGATGTTCGCGGCGTCCGGGGTGCTTGGATAACCGCGGTTGGCGCTGAAGCCGTCCTTGTAGAATTCCGATGTGGTGAAGCCGCGCACGCTGTATTCGTAGAGCGTCAGGCCACCGAAGTTGTTCTGCTTCAATACACCGCCGGCGTATTCCAATGCCCGTTCGACGTTGGTGCTGCCCAGGTCCTTGAGCACGCTGGCGGGAATCACGCTGATCGATTGCGGGATGTCGCGCAGGGCGGTGTCGGTTTTGGTGGCACTGGCGGAGCGGGTGGCGCGATAGCCTGTGACGGGGCCGGAGGGGGATTCGTAGTCGGACGTCACGCTGATGGCGTCCAGTTCCAGCGGTTGGATTTCCTCGGCGTAGGCCGGATCGCCCAAAAGGCCGAAGGCCAGGCTGGCGAAAGACATCCGTGTTAGAGATGACATGTTATGTTGTTCCAAATCTTATAGTTGAAACAATATAACACTGCTAATGAGAATTTATGCTATCTGTAATTTCAAGTGAAATCTGGATGGGTTTGCCAGGGGGATCACTTTGGCGGAGCGGATAGGATTTTTTGTGGCGAGGGAGCTTGCTCCCGCTGGGCCGCGAAGCGGCCCCAAAACCTGCCAATGCGGAGCATCAGACACACCGCACCCGCCGGTTTACGACCGCTTCGCGGCCGAGCGGGAGCAAGCTCCCTCGCCACAGGTCATTTTTCTGAAATGAACTGCATTCAGGAGGACTGGCCACCCGGGAAGTTGCCCGCGGCTACTGCTCTTCCTTGAGCACCACCGGTGCCGGCGGTGGGCGCAGGCCGATTTCAGCGGTGAGCTTGAGTTCCTTGCCATTGCGCATGACCTGGATCGTTACCTTGTCGGTGGGCTTGATCCGCGCCACCTGGTTCATCGAGCGGCGGCCATCGCCGGCCGGCTCGCCATCGATGCTCAGGATCACATCGCCCAGTTGCAGGCCGGCCTTCTGCGCCGGGCCGTCGCGGAAAATTCCCGCCACCACGATACCGGGCCTCCCGGACAAGCCGAAGGACTCCGCCAGTTCCTGGGTCAGCGGTTGGACTTCAATACCCAGCCAGCCACGGATCACCTGGCCGTGCTCGATGATGGACTTCATCACCTCCATCGCCAGCTTCACCGGAATGGCGAAGCCGATGCCCTGGCTGCCGCCGGACTTGGAGAAGATCGCCGTGTTGATCCCAGTGAGGTTGCCGTTGGCATCCACCAGCGCGCCGCCGGAGTTGCCCGGGTTGATCGCGGCGTCGGTCTGGATGAAGTCTTCGTAGTTGTTCAGGCCCAGCTGGTTGCGTCCGGTGGCGCTGATGATGCCCATGGTCACGGTCTGGCCGACACCGAACGGGTTGCCGATGGCCAGGGTGACGTCGCCGATGCGGATGCTGTCTGAGCGGCCGATGGTGATGGCCGGCAGGTTCTTGAGGTCGATCTTCAGCACCGCGAGGTCGGTTTCCGGGTCGCTGCCGATCACTCGCGCCAGGGTTTCACGACCGTCCTTGAGGGCTACCACGATCTGGTCGGCGCCGCTGGTGACGTGGTTGTTGGTCAAGATATAACCTTCCGGGCTCATGATCACGCCCGATCCCAGGCTCGACTCCATGCGCTTCTGCTTGGGCGAGTTGTCGCCGAAGAACCGCCGGAATTGCGGGTCTTCGAACAGCGGATGGCTGGGCTTGTTGATGACCTTGGTGGTGTACAGGTTCACCACGGCTGGCGCGGCGGTGGTCACGGCGTCGGCGTAGGACACCGGCCCCTGTTGCACAGCCTTGGTTTGCGGCGCCTGCTGCAGGTTGACATCAAGGCTTGGCAGGCCGACCCATTCCGGGTAGCGCTGGATAATCAGTAGAGCGACAAGCACGCCGGCCAACAGCGGCCAGCCGGAAAAACGCAGCGCCTTGAGCATTAAGCACGTCCTACAAAGGTTGCAGGCGGTATGAGACCGCCCATAATGTCGCGCATTATACGAGGCCGCGCGTGCCTCTGAACGGGATATTTAGGAGTCTTTTCATGGCGGTAGCCCTGAACACCCTGGTCGAAGAAGCGGACCGTTACCTGGCCAGCAGCCGGATTGCCGATTACTGCCCCAACGGCCTGCAGGTCGAAGGTGCACCCCAGGTGATGCGCATTGTCAGTGGTGTCACCGCCAGCCAGGCCTTGCTTGACGCTGCCGTCGAGGCCGAGGCCGACCTGGTGCTGGTGCATCACGGTTATTTCTGGAAGGGCGAAAACCCTTGCATCACCGGCATGAAGCAGCGTCGTCTCAGGACCTTGCTCAAGCATGATATCAGCCTGTTGGCCTATCACTTGCCGTTGGACCTGCATCCGGAGGTGGGCAATAACGTGCAACTGGCCCGCCAGTTGGACATCACTGTCGAGGGACCGCTGGATCCGGACAATCCCAAGATCGTCGGCCTGGTCGGCTCCCTGTCCGAACCGATGACGGCCCGGGATTTCGCGCGCAAGGTCCAGGAAGTCATGGGGCGTGAGCCGTTGTTGATCGAAGGCGAGCAGATGATCCGCCGGGTTGGCTGGTGCACCGGTGGCGGCCAGGGCTATATCGATCAGGCGGTATTGGCCGGCGTCGACCTGTATCTCAGCGGCGAGGCGTCGGAGCAGACGTTCCACAGTGCGCGGGAAAACGGCATCAGCTTCATCGCCGCCGGGCATCATGCGACCGAGCGCTACGGTGTCCAGGCATTGGGCGATTACCTGGCGCGACGCTTTGCCCTGGAGCACATCTTCATCGATTGCCCGAATCCCATTTGACTCACTCAGATCCCTTGTGGGAGCAAAGCTTGCTCGCGATGACGTCGGCACAGGCGACGCCGCTATCGCGAGCAAGCTTTGCTCCCACAGCGTTCACTGCAATACCCGAACCACCAGGCATATCCATATGCTGTTTCGATCTAGTTGGCGCCCTGATTAGAAGAGGTCGCTGTGCTAGGATTCCCCGCTCGAACACGGCCCGCTGGCCGTTCATAAGAAAGTTTTCGTGAGTAGCCATGGTCGACAAACTGACGCATCTGAAACAGCTGGAGGCGGAAAGCATCCACATCATCCGCGAGGTGGCCGCCGAGTTCGATAACCCGGTGATGCTGTACTCCATCGGTAAAGACTCCGCCGTGATGCTGCACCTGGCACGCAAGGCGTTCTTCCCCGGCAAGCTGCCGTTTCCGGTGATGCACGTCGACACCCGCTGGAAATTCCAGGAAATGTACAAGTTTCGCGATCGCATGGTCGAGGAACTGGGCCTGGACCTGATCACCCACGTGAACCCGGACGGCGTGGCGCAGGGCATCAACCCGTTCACCCACGGCAGTGCCAAGCACACCGACATCATGAAGACCGAAGGCCTCAAGCAGGCCCTGGACAAATATGGTTTCGACGCCGCGTTCGGCGGTGCCCGTCGCGATGAAGAGAAATCCCGCGCCAAGGAGCGCGTGTACTCGTTCCGCGACAGCAAGCACCGCTGGGACCCGAAGAACCAGCGCCCGGAGCTGTGGAACGTCTACAACGGCAAGGTCAACAAAGGCGAGTCGATCCGCGTATTCCCGCTGTCGAACTGGACCGAGCTGGACATCTGGCAGTACATCTACCTCGAAGGCATCCCGATCGTGCCGCTGTACTTTGCCGCCGAGCGGGAAGTGATCGAGAAGAACGGCACGCTGATCATGATTGACGACGAGCGCATCCTCGAGCACCTGTCGGATGAAGACAAAGCCCGTATCGTCAAGAAGAAAGTGCGTTTCCGTACCCTTGGCTGCTACCCGTTGACGGGCGCGGTGGAGTCCGAGGCCGAGAGCCTGACGGACATCATCCAGGAAATGCTCCTGACGCGAACTTCCGAGCGCCAGGGCCGGGTCATCGACCACGATGGCGCAGGCTCGATGGAAGATAAAAAACGTCAGGGTTATTTCTAAGGGGTTGTCATGTCGCACCAATCTGATTTGATCAGCGAGGACATCCTCGCCTACCTGGGCCAGCACGAGCGTAAAGAGCTGCTGCGCTTTTTGACCTGCGGTAACGTCGACGACGGCAAGAGCACCCTGATCGGGCGCCTGCTGCACGACTCCAAGATGATCTACGAAGATCACCTGGAAGCCATCACCCGCGATTCGAAGAAAGTCGGCACCACCGGTGACGACATCGACCTGGCGTTGCTGGTCGACGGCCTGCAGGCCGAGCGCGAACAAGGCATCACCATCGATGTCGCGTACCGCTATTTCTCCACCGCCAAGCGCAAGTTCATCATTGCCGATACCCCGGGCCATGAGCAGTACACCCGCAATATGGCCACCGGTGCGTCCACCTGTGACCTGGCGATCATCCTGGTGGACGCCCGCTATGGCGTGCAGACCCAGACCCGACGTCACAGCTTCATCGCCTCGTTGCTGGGCATCAAGCACATCGTCGTCGCCATCAACAAGATGGACCTCAAGGACTTCGACCAAGGTGTGTTCGAGTCGATCAAGGCCGACTACCTGAAGTTCGCCGAAGGCTTGAAGATGAAGCCCACCAGCATGCACTTCGTGCCGATGTCGGCCCTCAAGGGCGACAACGTGGTGAACAAATCCGAGCGCTCGCCGTGGTACACCGGCCAGTCGCTGATGGAAATCCTCGAGACGGTGGAAGTGGCGGGCGACCGTAACTTCACCGACCTGCGTTTCCCGGTGCAGTACGTCAACCGTCCGAACCTGAACTTCCGCGGTTTCGCCGGCACCCTCGCCAGCGGCATCGTGCACAAGGGCGACGAAGTGGTGGTGCTGCCGTCGGGCAAGAGCAGCCGCGTGAAATCCATCGTCACTTTCGAAGGCGAGCTGGAACACGCTGGTCCTGGCCAGGCAGTCACGCTGACCATGGAAGACGAGATCGACATCTCCCGTGGCGACCTGTTGGTGCATGCCGACAACGTGCCGCCGGTCACCGACAGCTTCGAAGCGATGCTGGTGTGGATGGCCGAAGAGCCGATGTTGCCGGGCAAGAAATACGACATCAAGCGCGCCACCAGTTACGTGCCGGGCTCGATTGCCAGCATCGTCAACAAGGTGGATGTGAACACCCTTGAAGAAGGTCCGGCCAGCGCGTTGCAGCTCAACGAAATCGGCAAGGTGAAGATCGCCCTGGATGCGCCGATTGCCCTGGACGGTTACGAGAGCAACCGCACCACCGGTGCGTTCATCGTCATCGATCGCCTGACCAACGGCACAGTCGGTGCCGGCATGATCGTCGCCCAGCCGCTGGCTCACGGCAGCAGCACGCACCACGGCAAACAGGCCCACGTGTCGGTGGAAGAGCGTGCCCAGCGCTTCGGCCAGCAGCCGGCCACGGTGTTGTTCAGCGGCCTGTCGGGCGCGGGTAAAAGCACCCTGGCCTATGCGGTGGAGCGCAAGTTGTTCGACATGGGGCGTGCGGTCTTCGTCCTCGATGGCCAGAACCTGCGCCATGACCTGAACAAGGGGCTGCCGCAGGATCGTGCCGGACGTACCGAGAACTGGCGCCGTGCGGCTCACGTCGCGCGTCAGTTCAACGAAGCCGGCCTGCTGACCCTCGCCGCGTTCGTTGCGCCAAATGCCGAAGGGCGTGAGCAGGCCAAGGACCTGATCGGCAAGGAGCGTCTGTTGACGGTCTACGTCCAGGCCTCGCCAGCGGTGTGCGCCCAGCGTGATCCGCAAGGGTTGTATGCCGCCGCTGGCGACAACATCCCAGGCGAATCCTTCCCGTATGACGTGCCGCTGGATGCCGACCTGGTGATCGACACCCAGTCGCTGACACTGGAAGAAAGCGTCAAGCAGGTCCTGGACCTGCTGCGCAAGCGTGGGGCGATATAAAGAGGTGCAGCTGTAAGTTTTTAGCTGCAAGCGGCAAGTAAAAGCCCGCAGGTGAGTGATCATCGGCGGGCTTTTTGTTGTCTGGAGGGACGCTATCGCGGGCTTGCTCGCGATGAGGCCAGTACAGACACCTCAAGACTTAGAGGGATACTCGCGGTGCATCTGCGCAAGCAACGCATCCTTGTCCTGCCACAACTGGTTGATCCAGCCCTGGAACTCCAGGCGATACACGCCGTCCTGATCGTAGTTCTTGCCAATGAACTGCGGTGGGATCTTCAGTTCCTGGAAATGCACCACCACCTCGTCCATCTTGCCGCACAGCAGATCCCAATACCCCGGACGCCCGCCCGGATAATGGATCGTCACGTTGATGATCGACTCCAGTTGTTCACCCATGGCGTCGAGCACAAACGCGATGCCGCCGGCCTTGGGTTTGAGCAGGTAGCGAAACGGTGACTGCTGCTGGGCATGCTTGCCTTCGGTGAAACGCGTGCCTTCGACGAAATTGAAAATACCCACCGGATTGTCGCGAAACTTTGCGCAGGTCTTGCGGGTGGTTTCCAGGTCCTTGCCTTTCTTTTCCGGATGCTTTTCCAGGTAAGCCTTGGAGTAGCGTTTCATGAACGGGAAGCCCAGCGCCCACCAGGCCAGGCCGATCACCGGTACCCAGATCAGTTCCTGCTTGAGGAAGAACTTCAACGGCCGGATGCGTCGGTTCAGCACGTACTGCAACACCATGATATCGACCCAGCTCTGATGGTTGCTGGTGATCAGGTACGAATGCTGGTAGTCCAGGCCCTCCAGGCCGCTGAGGTGCCAACGGGTACGACGCAGCAGGTTCATCCAGGCCTTGTTGTTGCTGATCCAGGCTTCGTGGATGTGGCCCATCAACCAGTCAGTGAAGCGCTGGGCAGCGGGGAAGGGCAGCAACAGCTTGAAGATCGCCACGATGAACAGCGGTGTGCAGCAGGCGATGGTGTTCAGCGCCAGCAGCAGCGAGGCAATGACGCCGCGCAAGGGGGCAGGCAGAAAGTCCAGCATTTAAATGTCCAAAGGTCGGTTGGCGGCTTGGATCGCGGTCAAGGCGATGGTGTACACGATGTCGTCGACCTGGGCGCCGCGCGGCAAGTCATTCACCGGTTTGCGCAAGCCTTGCAGCATCGGCCCGAGGCTGACGCAATCGGCGCTGCGCTGCACGGCCTTGTGGGTGGTGTTGCCGGTGTTGAGGTCCGGGAAGATGAACACCGTCGCCCGACCGGCCACCTGGCTGTTGGGCGCCAATTGCCGTGCCACGGTTTCGTTGGCGGCGGCGTCGTATTGCAGCGGACCATCGATCAACAGGCCGTGCTGGGCCTCGTGGGCGAGCAGGGTGGCTTCGCGAACTTTTTCCACTTCTTCGCCACTGGCCGACTCACCGCTGGAGTAGCTGAGCATCGCCACCCTCGGCATGATGCCGAACGCGGCGGCCGAGTCGGCACTTTGCAGGGCGATTTCCGCCAGCTCCGCAGCGCTGGGGTGCGGGTTCATCACGCAGTCGCCGTAGACCAGCACTTCTTCGGGAAACAGCATGAAAAACACCGAGGACACCAGGGAGCAGCCTGGCGCGGTCTTGATCAGTTGCAACGCCGGGCGGATGGTGTTGGCGGTGGAGTGGATGACGCCCGATACCAGACCGTCCACTTCATCCAGGGCCAACATCATGGTACCGATGACCACGGTGTCTTCCAATTGCTGCTCGGCCATCGGCGCGTTCAGGCTCTTGCTCTTGCGCAACCTCACCATGGGTTCGACGTAGCGCTCGCGAATCGAATCCGGGTCGAGAATCTCCAGCCCCGGCGGCAGTTCGATGCCTTGGGCGCGGGCCACCGCTTCGACGTCGGCCGGTTTTGCCAGCAACACGCAGCGGGCAATGCCCCGGGCCTGGCAAATGGCGGCAGCCTGGACGGTCAAAGGTTCGCTGCCCTCGGGCAGCACGATACGTTTGTTGGCGGCCTGGGCGCGCTGGATCAACTGATAGCGGAACACCGCTGGCGACAGGCGCATTTCCCGTGGCGTGCCGCAGCGCTGGTGCAGCCACTTGGCGTCCAGGTGGCTGGCGACAAAATCGGTGATGATCTCTGCACGTTCACGGTCATCAATGGGGATTTCCTTGTTCAGGCCGTTGAGCAGGTTAGCGGTGTCATAGGAGCCGGTGCTGACCGACAGAACCGGCAACCCCGCCTGCAAGGCGCCGCGGCACAAGTCCATGATGCGCGGGTCGGGCAGGGTGTCGCTGGTCAGCAGCAGCCCGGCCAGCGGCACGCCGTTGATCGCTGCCAGGCTCACGGCCAGGATGATGTCGTCGCGATCGCCGGGGGTCACCACCAGCACGCCGGGCTTGAGCAGTTCCACGGTGTTGCGCATGGTGCGGGCGCAAATGATGATGTTGCTCATGCGCCGGGTTTCGTAGTCGCCGGCATTGAGCACCTGCGCGCCCATCAGGTCGGCCACGTCGCGGGTGCGCGGGGCATTGAGTTCGGGGCGAAACGGGATGCAACCGAGCAGGCGGAAATCGCCGCTGCGCAGCAAGGGCGAGTGCTCTTTGAGCCGTGCGGAAAACGCCTCCATGCTTTCGTCGGTGCGGACCTTGTTCAGGATCACCCCGAGAACTTTCGGGTCCTTCGGCCCGCCAAACAACTGCGCCTGCAACTCTACCCGGCCAGACAGCTCGGTCAGCACTTCGTTTTCCGGTGCCGACACCAGGATGACCTCGGCGTCCAGGCTCTTGGCCAGGTGCAGGTTGACCCGGGCGGCGTAGCTGGCGTTGCGGGTCGGGACCATGCCTTCGACGACCAGCACGTCCTTGCCGATGGCCGCCTGCTGATAAAGGGTAATGATTTCCTCCAGCAGCTCATCGAGTTGGCCGTCGCCGAGCATGCGCTCGACGTGCGCCAGGCCCAGGGGCTGCGGCGGCTTGAGGCCATGGGTGCGGGCTACCAGCTCGGTGGAGCGTTCCGGCCCGGTGTCGCCGGGGTGAGGTTGGGCAATGGGTTTGAAAAAGCCGACTTTCAGCCCGGCTCGTTCAAGGGTACGCACCAGCCCGAGGCTGATGGAGGTCAGGCCCACACCAAAATCGGTGGGCGCGATAAAAAAAGTTTGCATGCGGATTCTCTAAGGGAGCATGGCAAGGGTGTGACCTATGACTGGTCATCTACCATCAATTCCAGTCGCCAAGGTTATCGCTAACCGGGGCCTGTGCGCACCAGCCGCAGTCAAAGGGCTGGCCTATTTTTTCAATGCGCTGCGCAGGGTCCAGTACCCAGGCCCGGGACTGCCAGGGTGGCTGGTGGCGCAGGTGTTGGGTATGGCCACAGGAAAGCTCGGCCACCCAGTGCCCGTCCTCGTCCTGATGGAAGCCGGTGACCGTCGGTCTGTTCGGGCAAGTCCGTTTGTCCGGGTTCCGTTCGCTTTCGGGCAAATCCTTGTTTAGACTTGTCCGTTCTTCATTCTTATGCAAAAGGTCTCGCCCCATGCTGATCGCCGCCAATAAGGCTGTCTCCATCGACTATACCCTGACCAACGACGCTGGTGAGGTCATCGACAGCTCTGCCGGCGGCGCTCCGCTGGTCTACCTGCATGGCGCAGGCAACATCATCCAGGGCCTGGAAAAAGCCCTGGAAGGCAAAACGGTCGGTGACGACCTGAACGTTACCGTCGAGCCGGAAGACGCCTATGGCGAGTACTCCGCCGAACTGGTCAGCACCCTGAGCCGCAGCATGTTCGAAGGCGTTGATGAGCTGGAAGTGGGCATGCAGTTCCACGCTTCCGCCCCCGATGGCCAGATGCAGATCGTCACCATTCGCGACCTGGAAGGCGACGACGTCACCGTTGACGGCAACCACCCGTTGGCCGGCCAGCGTTTGAACTTCAAAGTCAAGATCGTCGACATCCGTGACGCCAGCCAAGAAGAAATTGCCCATGGTCACGTCCATGGCGAAGGCGGCCATCACCACTGATTTGTGCGCTACGCTCAAATGACCAGTGAACTGGAAAGGCGCCATACGGCGCCTTTTTAGTCGGTTGCTGTTAGCATCAACCATGGCTGTTTCGAAAAGATCCGCAAACCTGGAGTTCGTCATGAGTGCTTTCCACGACCTTAAACTCAAAGCCCTGGATGGTCAGGAGCTTGCTCTGGCGCCGTTCAAGGGGCAAGTCGTGCTGGTGGTCAACGTCGCCTCCAAATGTGGCCTGACGCCTCAATACGCGGCGCTGGAAAATCTCTATCAGCAATACAAGGCCAAGGGCTTCAGCGTGCTGGGCCTGCCCTGCAATCAGTTCGCCGGGCAGGAACCGGGAACCGAGCAGGAAATCCAGGACTTTTGCAGCCTCAACTACGGCGTGACGTTCCCGCTGTCCAGCAAACTGGACGTGAACGGCCATGATCGTCACCAGTTGTACCGCCTGCTGGCGGGCGAGGGGGCCGAGTTTCCCGGGGACATTACCTGGAACTTCGAAAAATTCCTGCTCGGCAAGGACGGCCGGGTGCTGGCGCGTTTCTCGCCGCGCACGGCGCCGGATGACCCCACGGTGATCCAGGCGATCGAAAAAGCGCTGGCTTGAAAGCCCGGCGTGCCCCCTGTGGCGAGGGAGCTTGCTCCCGCTGGGCTGCGTAGCAGCCCTTTTTCTTTGCGGTTGCTGCGCAACCGAGCGGGAGCAAGCTCCCTCGCCACAGGGTTTCATGGTTGAGCAAACACCGCTGCGATTCCTTTTAATCCTTAATCATTCCAATCAATAGTGCTACCCAGCACTCGGCACGGCACATATTATCGCCGTCATATCGACCTGCGACCTTGTCCCGTGGAGTGCCCCCATGCCTGTAAAAGCCCTGTTCAAACCCTTCCACCTCGGCACGCTCGAGCTGCCGACCCGCGTGGTGATGGCGCCGATGACCCGTTCCTTTTCGCCGGGCGGCGTGCCGAACAGCAAGGTGATCGAGTATTACCGTCGTCGTGCGGCGGCCGGGGTTGGCCTGATCATCACCGAGGGCACGACGGTGGGGCACAAGGCTTCCAACGGCTACCCGAACGTGCCGCATTTCTATGGTGACGCCGCGTTGGCCGGCTGGAAAAAAGTGGTTGATGCGGTACACGCCGAAGGCGGCAAGATCGTTCCACAGCTGTGGCATGTGGGCAGTGTGCGACGCATCGGCACCGAGCCGGACGCCAGCGTGCCGGGCTATGGCCCGAGCGAAAAGCTCAAGGACGGCCAGGTGGTGGTCCACGGCATGACCCAGGCGGACATTGACGAGGTTATCGCCGCGTTCGCCCAGGCGGCAAAAGACGCTCAAAGCATCGGCATGGACGGGGTGGAAATCCACGGCGCCCACGGCTACCTGGTGGACCAGTTCTTCTGGGAAGGCAGCAACCAGCGCACCGACGGTTACGGCGGCAGCCTGGCCAACCGTTCGCGCTTTGCGATCGAATTGATTCGTGCCGTGCGCGCGGCGGTGGGCGAAGGTTTCCCGATCATTTTCCGCTTCTCCCAATGGAAACAGCAGGACTACACCGCGCGTCTGGTGCAGACCCCTGAAACCCTGGGCGAATTCCTCAAGCCATTGTCCGAGGCGGGCGTGGATATTTTCCACTGCTCGACACGGCGCTTCTGGGAGCCGGAGTTCGAAGGCTCCGAGCTGAACCTGGCCGGCTGGACCCGCAAGCTCACCGGCAAGCCCACCATCACCGTCGGCAGCGTCGGCCTGGATGGCGAGTTCCTGCAGTTCATGGTCAACACCGACAAAGTCGCGCAACCGGCCAGCCTGGAGAAATTGCTGGAGCGCCTGAATAACGAGGAGTTCGACCTGGTGGCGGTGGGGCGTGCGCTGCTGGTGGATCCGGACTGGGCACAAAAAGTGCGCGAAGGACGGGAGCAGGAGATCTTGCCGTTCAGTCGCGAGGCGTTGATGAGCCTGGTTTAAGCGGCGCCTGATCTGACGCTATCGCGAGCAAGCTCGCTCCCACATTTTGATCTTCAGCGAACATGAGTCTGGTGTTCGACAAAGATCCCCTGTGGGAGCGAGCTTGCTCGCGATGGCGATTTCAATATTGCCGAAGACTCAGCGCACTGTCGGCGCAGCGGGTATCACTGATTCGCCGACACAAACCCCACGCAACTGCGCCTCGAATTGTTCGATCACCGCCGCCCAACCTTGGCGACTGGCATGTTGGCGCGCATTGAGCCTCACGCAACGCAAGGCCTCGCGCTCTTCCAACAGCCAACGGGCCCCCTCACAGAACGCTTCTTCATCCCCCGGCATTGCCAGCACACCGTTGTACCCATGGCGAATGTGCTGCGCGGCGGCGGCCTGGTCGTAGGCCACCACGCCCAGCCCGGACGCCAGCGCCTCCAGCACCACATTGCCGAAGGTTTCGGTCAGGCTCGGAAAGACAAACACATCCCCGGACGCATAGTGGCTGGCCAGCGCCTCACCGCGTTGCGAGCCGCAAAAGATCGCTTCGGGCAATTCCTGTTCCAGCTCGGACCGCTGCGGGCCGTCGCCGACCACCACCAGCTTCATCCGTCGCCCCGGGAAAGCGCTGCACAGCGTGTCGAAACTGCGCTTGAGCAGCCCCAGGTTTTTTTCCGGTGCCAAGCGTCCGACATGGAGCACGGCGATGTCGTCGTCGCCCAGGCCCCACGCTTGGCGCAGGCTCGACGAGCGCTTGACCGGGTGAAACAGTTGACTGTCCACGCCGCGGGACAACAACGCCACGCGCTCGAAATGTCGTCGCTCCAGTTCCAGGCGCTGGCTGAGGCTGGGCACCAGGGTCAGGCTGGAGCGGTTATGAAACCAACGCAGATAATGGGTCAGCACGCGACTCAACAGCCCAAGGCCGTACTGCTGGGTGTATTGCTGGAAGTTGGTGTGGAAGCCGCTGACCACCGAGATACCCAGGCGTCGGGCTGCGCGCAGGGCCGACAGACCCAGCGGTCCTTCCGTGGCGATGTACAGCACGTCCGGACGATGGCGTTTCCAGCGTCTGAGCAGTTTGTGCATCGACGCCTGGCCCCACTGCAAACCCGGATAGCCCGGCAGCGGCCAGCCCCGGCACAGCAGCAACTGCTCGTCACTGGCCTGGCGTTGGTCGTCGACCTGGCGCGGTCGTATCAGCTCGACTTGATGCCCGCGGGCGAGCAAGCCGTCGTACAGGCGGCCCAGGGTATTGGCCACGCCATTGATTTCCGGCGGGAAGGTTTCGGTGATCAGGGTAATGTGCAGAGGTGTGGTCATGACCCCAGTGTCGACCGGGGCCATTTCGTCATTGTGACGCCAGGATGATGGATTTGTGACTGGCTCAGCCCTGGCGGGCCAACGCGGTCTCGGCACCTTGCTCACGGACCCAGAACAACGTCGCGCCGGCCACCGCTGCCGGCATCATCAGGATGTTCACCACCGGGATCAGCAGCACCAGGTACACGCTGCCGCCAAAACCCAGGCTCTGCCAGCGTTTTTCCCGCAGCCAGGCGAGCATTTCGTTCCAGCCCAGCTTGTGGTTGTCCGCCGGGTAGTCGATGTACTGGATCGCCATCATCCACACGCCGAACAGCAGCCACAGCGGTGCCGCCACCAGGTTGACCACGGGGATGAACGACAGCACGAACAACCCCAGGGCGCGGGGCAGGAAATAGCCAAGCTTGCGCGCTTCCCGCCCGAGGGTCCGCGGGATCATGGCAATCAACTCGGCCCAACTGAAGGCAGGGAAGTCGTCGGTGCCACGGATGACCACTTCGACTTTTTCCGCGAGAAAGCCGTTGAACGGGGCGGCGATGACGTTGGCGAGCATGGTGAAGGTGAAAAACACCATCAGCACGACGAGCACCACGAACAGGGGCCAGAGGACATAGCTGAGGAAACTGAGCCAGTCCGGCAGCGACGGCATCAGCGTATCGACCCACAGGCTGAACTGGTGGCCGGCCAGGTAAATCAATCCGACGAACAGCACCAGGTTTATCGCCAGGGGCAAGAGTACAAACAAGCGCAGGCCCGGGCTCAAGACCAGCTTGAGGCCCTCTCGCAAATATTGCGGGCCGGACAGGACGGGGGCGGGCATAGGTGGCTCCGAGCGAAGGTGAACGCGCCGACCTTACCGGCTTTGCCCCGCCCGGGAAAGCGGCGACATGGCGTGTAACAACGTTTCTTGAGGCGAAGGCGCCTATTGAAAGGGCCGCGGGGGATAGAGCTCACCTATGAGCTGGATTGTTAATCCGTATTTCCTTAATCTTCGCTCCCTCGATACGCTGCACCCATTCTTTTCCAGGACTGTCGAACCCAAGCCTTCCCCAAGTGCGTCAACGGTCCTTTTTATTCACGCCGCTCACCCGGCGTTCCGGCCCGCAAGGTCCGGTCAACAGGAGCAGGTCATGTCTGAAGTGCGTCATTCGCGAGTGATTATTCTCGGTTCCGGCCCTGCCGGTTACAGCGCTGCGGTTTATGCGGCCCGTGCCAACCTCAAGCCACTGCTGATCACCGGCATGCAGGCCGGCGGTCAATTGACCACCACCACCGAAGTCGATAACTGGCCGGGCGATGTCCATGGCCTGACCGGCCCGGCCTTGATGGAGCGCATGAAGGAACACGCCGAGCGCTTCGAGACCGAGATCGTTTTCGACCACATCAATGCCGTGGACTTCGCCGCCAAGCCATACACCCTGACTGGCGACAGCGCGACCTACACCTGCGATGCCTTGATCATTGCCACCGGTGCCAGCGCTCGTTACCTGGGCCTGCCGTCGGAAGAAACCTTCATGGGCAAAGGCGTTTCCGCCTGCGCCACTTGCGACGGTTTCTTCTACCGCAACAAGCCTGTGGCGGTGGTCGGTGGCGGCAACACCGCGGTCGAGGAAGCGCTGTACCTGGCCAACATCGCCAGCACGGTCACTCTGATCCACCGTCGCGAGACTTTCCGCGCCGAGAAGATCCTGATCGACAAGCTCAACGCCCGCGTCGCCGAAGGCAAGATCATCCTCAAGCTCAACGCGACCCTGGACGAAGTGCTGGGTGACAACATGGGCGTGACCGGTGCCCGCCTGAAGAACAACGACGGCAGCTTCGACGAGATCAAGGTTGACGGCGTCTTCATCGCCATCGGCCATACCCCGAACACCTCGCTGTTCGAAGGCCAGCTGGAACTCAAGGACGGCTACCTGGTGGTCAAGGGCGGCCGCGACGGCAATGCCACCGCCACCAGCGTCGAAGGTATCTTCGCGGCCGGCGACGTGGCCGACCACGTCTACCGCCAGGCGATCACCTCGGCCGGTGCCGGTTGCATGGCAGCCCTGGACACCGAGCGCTACCTGGATGGCCTGCAGAACGCTTCGTTCTGATCTATCAGGCATTAAAAAACCGGCTTCGGCCGGTTTTTTAATGGGGGGATGTTTATCAGTGGTCTCCTGTGGGAGCTGAGCTTGCTCGCGATTGCGGTGGGTCATGTGCAGTCATTTTTGAATGTGCCGCCGTCATCGCGAGCAAGCTTGGCTCCCACAGGGTGAGTGGGGATGTCTAGACCAGCTTCGCCAGGCACGCCTCCAGAATATCCAAGCCTTCCTCCAACACGTTCGGCTCGGTCGTCAATGGCGCCAGCAGCCGCACGATGTGTCGCGACTTGCCACTGGGCATCAGCAACAAGCCCGATTCCCGCGCCAGGGCCAGCAGTTGCGTCAATTGTGCCGAAGCCGGGGTGCCGTCGGCGTGGGTCAGCTCGATGCCGCGCATCGCGCCGACGCCGGTCAGGCGGCCCAGGTAGGGCGTCAGCCCACGGTTGCGCCAGGATTGGTAGCGGCTGACGATTGCCTCCTCCTGTTGCGAGCCCCAGGCATGCAGGTTGGCGTCGGTCATTTCATCCAGGGTCGCCAGGGCGGCGGCGCAGGCGATGGGGTTGCCCGAGTAGGTGCCGCCCAGGCCGCCCTTGGGCAGGTTGTCCAGTAGCGCCTTGCGTCCCACCACCGCGCCCAAGGGCACGCCGCCGGCAATGCTTTTACCGAGCAGGACCAAGTCAGGTTCGATGCCGAGCCGTGAGAAGGCAAAGCGCTGGCCGGTGCGGCCGAAGCCGGACTGGATCTCATCGACGATCAGTACAATGCCCTTGTCGTCGCAGAACTGCCGCAGGGCCTGGGCGAAGGGCACATCCATCGCCAGGAAGCCGGCTTCGCCCTGCACCGGTTCGACAATGAAACAGGCCACGTCATTCACGTCGATTTCGACGCTGAACAGCCGCTCCATGGCCTTCAAGGCTTCTTCGCGGGTGACACCGTTGTCCTTGCTGGGGTACGGCAGGTGATACACCGGCCCGGGCAATACGCCGACTTTCTGCTTGTAAGGCGCGACCTTGCCGTTGAGGTTGAGGGTCGCCAGGGTGCGGCCGTGAAAGGCGCCATCAAACGCAATCACGGCGGTACGGCCCGTGGCGCCGCGTACGATCTTCAAGGCGTTTTCTGCTGCCTCGGCGCCGCTGTTGGTGAGCATGCCGCTGACCGGATAATCCACCGGGACAAACGCCGTCAGCCGTTCCATCAATTCAATGTACGGTGTATGGGGGGCGGCATTGAATGCGTAATGGGTCAACCGGGTGGCCTGTTCACGGATCGCCTCGACGATGCGCGGATGGCAATGGCCGAGGTTCAACACACCGATGCCGCCGACGAAATCGATGTAGCGTTTACCGTCGGTGTCCCAGACCTCGGCATTCTTGCCGTGGCTGAGGCTGACGGGATGCACGATGGAGATCGATTGGCTGATGGTTTCGCTGCTCATGGAAGACGGCCCGGACGATGGAGAAATTTCCGTTATCTAAGCCGCGAGCAGAGGGGCCCGGCAAACGAAATAAAGTTGCCGGGTCAATCTTAAAAGTCGGGATGTGGTGAGGCGCCGCTCACTTGGACTCAGCCTGTGGCGAGGGAGCTTGCTCCCGCTGGGGCGCGAAGCGGCCCCCCAAACCTGGCAACGCGGTGTGTCAGGCAAATTGAGTTTGACTGTTTGGGTCTGCTGCGCAGCCCAGCGGGAGCAAGCTCCCTCGCCACAACAGCGGGCCTCGTCGTAATGGAAGGTGCGATCAGCGCCGTTGCAGCGGCGGCGCCTCGAACTTCACCCCGGCCAACCCATGGGTCATCAGCGCGCGGATATTACCGTGATCGTTGCCGTCAGGCGTGGCCAGCACCGAACGGTAGTGTTCGCCAAACGCCAGCAGCGCTTCTTCATCGCTCAAGCCCTCAAGCAGCGCCAGGCCCAGCGTCTTGCAGGATCCTTCGTTCTGCCCCGCGGCGTTTTGCACGCCACCGTTGTTGAAGGCCTGGGGCTGGTAGTCGTAACCGGCGGCGATAAAGGCCAGGGTGTCGGCGAAGGCATGTTCGCCGCTTTTGAGACGGGTACGCAGGGTATTGAGATCAGGCATCGGGTTTTCCTTTGGCGAACGCCGCTTGTTGTTCGGCGCTGGCTTCTTTCTGGTATTGGGCTTTCCACTCGGCGTACGGCATGCCGTAGACCACTTCGCGGGCGTCATCGAGGCTGACCTCGATCTGGCGTTCATCGGCGGCGGCCTTGTACCACTTGGACAGGCAGTTGCGGCAGAAGCCGGCGAGGTTCATCAGGTCGATGTTCTGCACATCCTTGCGGCTGTCCAGGTGGGCAACCAGCCGACGGAAAGCGGCGGCTTCGAGTTCGAGGCGTTGTTGGTCGTTCATGGGGATCTCTGCGAGGCAGCTTCAAGGGGCGAGCTTCAAGCTGCAAGTTTGGATTTGCGGTGGTCAGGCTTGAAGCTTACCGCTTGAGGCTTGCAGCTGCTACGAAGTCGCCCGACTTGCTGCGAGCGTAATCGACACTGATTCTGCGAATCGCAAGGCGTGGGGTTTGTCGACTTCGACTTCGGCGTATTGCACCGACTCGTTGGTCATGACCAGGTCGAGCAATTCCTGGGTCAGGCGTTCGAGCAGGGCGAAGCGGTTGCCTTCCACGTGGGCGATGATCGCCTTGGTGATGGTGCGGTAGTTCAGCGCGTGGTCGATGTCGTTGTCGCGTACTGCTTCCTGGGCGGCGTAGAGGATGGTCAGGTTGATCAACACATCCTGCTTGTTGAGGATTTCATCTTCGTTGATGCCGATGAAGGTGCGCAGGCGCAGGTCCTTGACCTTGATGCGTGCCATGGCTGGCTGAAGTTGTGGCATTTACTTGCTCCGTCGAATCAATTGCAGGAACTCCTGGCGCGTGGTGCTGGAATCGCGAAAGACGCCGAGCATCACCGAGGTGTTCATGGTCGAGTTCTGTTTTTCGACACCGCGCATCATCATGCACATGTGCTGGGCCTCGATCACCACCGCCACGCCGGCGGCCTGGGTGACCTGCTGCACCGCGTCGGCGATTTGCCGGGTCAGGTTCTCCTGGATTTGCAGGCGGCGGGCGAACATGTCCACCAATCGGGCGATCTTCGACAGCCCCAGGACCTTGCCCGTAGGAATATAAGCCACATGGGCCTTGCCGATGAAGGGCAACAGGTGATGTTCGCAGAGTGAATAGAGTTCGATGTCGGCGACGATCACCATTTCATCGCTGTCAGAGGCGAACAGCGCGCCGTTGACGATCTGCTCGACGCTTTGTTCATAACCATGGCAGAGGTACTGCATGGCCTTGGCGGCACGGACCGGGGTATCGAGCAGACCCTCGCGTTCGGGGTTTTCCCCCAGGCCGATGAGGATCTCGCGATAGTTCTGGGGCAGGGATAGCGTCATGGTGCATCCTCGAAACAAGGCTATTTGACGTGCCGCCCGCCGTTGACGGTCAGGGTCGTGCCGGTGACATAAGGGTTGTCCAGCAGATAACGCAGGCTCTGGTAGATCACTTCGCTGCCGGGTTCGATGCCCAGTGCGGACTTGGCCAGGGCCTTGGCGCGGTAAGCTGCGTCGTCTTCGGGGTTGAACAGTAGCAGGGCCGGGGCGATGCCGTTGACCTTGATCGCCGGGGCGAACTTGGCCGCGAACGACAGGGTCAAGCTTTCCAGGCCGGCCTTGGTGGCGCAATAGGCGATATGCCGGGCGCTGCCCTTGCGGGTTACATCATCGCTGATGTGCACGATATCCGCCGGGGTTGAACGCCGCAGTAGCTCGGCGCCGTGCAGGTTGATCAGGTAAGGCGCCAGCATGTGCACGCCGAACATGGCGTTGAAGGCCGCGGCTTCGCAGCCCGGGCCCTCGGCTAGCCAGGCCGAGGCGTTGTGCACGATGGCCCGCAGCCGGTCGGTGTGCTGCTTGAGTTGCTCGATAAAGGCCAGGATCCCCGCTTCGCTGGAGAAGTCGGCAAACAGCATGACCGCGCCCAGGTCCCGCAACGTTTGCACGCCTGGACGTTCGGTCCGGTAGGTCGCGATCACCGGTTGCCCGTCTTCCAGCAATCGCCGGGCACAATGCAGGCCGACGCGCTGGGCTGCGCCAGTGATCAGGATCGGAGCGGTGGCGCTGGACATAGGACGGCTCGGTTCACGGCTAGAGCAAAACTATAACAGCGACGCAAGATTGCGACAGGCGAATCTGTGACAGCGTCGATCCGACGTGCTCGCGAAGAGGGTGCGCCAGCCGACATCAGCGTTAACGGATAAACCGCTTTCGCGAGCAAGCCCGCTTCCACAGAGGATTATCGTCGAACACAAATGATGTGAACGACACAAATCTACTGTGGGAGCGGGCTTGCTCGCGAAGGCGGCATCCCGGTTAAATCACTGATTCTGTGTGAAAGGCTTGGCCGGCAACGTCCGCTGTGGCGCGCCGTTGAGCCAGTTCGCCAGCAGATGGGTCGACATCGGAATAAACAGGTAGACCATCAGTGGCGTCAGGATCAGCGTACTGATAAACACGCGGCTCAACAGGCCCAGTTCGCCCAGCAGCGGCCCCAACAGGAAATTGAACAACAGCGAGAC
This sequence comes from Pseudomonas sp. NFACC46-3, assembly GCF_900114515.1. NCBI lineage: Bacteria > Pseudomonadati > Pseudomonadota > Gammaproteobacteria > Pseudomonadales > Pseudomonadaceae > Pseudomonas > Pseudomonas sp. NFACC46-3. The sequence goes on along the minus strand of NZ_FOTH01000008.1, from coordinate 86,498 downwards.
GGGAAAAAACGCCAGCCAGATGGCCACGGCCTGTTTCCAGCGTGGCGGACGCTGACCGGCCGCGCCGAACCAGCCATCGATGCCGCGCACGCGGTGTTCGGAGGGATGGGCAAACAGATCGCTGCCCCGTCCCAGCCAGGCCGTGCGGGAGGCAGAGTGTTCCCAGGCGTGCAGCGTCTGCTCGTCGGCAAAACGGAAGATAATCTGGAATTCATCGTCCTGGGGCGGTGGCGCGAGCACGCCTGAGCCCAGGTAGCCGGGAAAATCGGTTGCCAATTGTTCGCCTTCGCGCAACCAGGCGATCAGATCCTGATAGCGTCCATGGGCGACGCGGCGGGCAACCATCAGGGTGACGGGTGAGGTAGACATTATGCATCTCCGTAAGACAGGCGCGGCACTCCGGGTAGGAGGTTCGCGGGGGACGCCCCCGGGGTGGTGGGCAGCGTCTGGTCGCCAAAAAACAGGCAAGGATTATTCCTGATTGTGCGTAAAACAACAAAAACGCACATCGAGTACGTTTGTCCTTGTCATGACATGTCCGGGGAGGGGTAAACTAGGATCCAATTTCCCAGCCGGAATTGTCTGCCAAAATGAGTGTAATCACAGAGGATGGCTTCGTTTTCCAGGCATCAGGCGCCTTCAGACGGGAAGACCTGTTTCCCATTCGCGAAGTCGCGCGCATGACCGGCGTTAACCCCGTGACCCTGCGTGCCTGGGAGCGGCGCTACGGTTTGATCCAACCTACACGCACCGAAAGTGGGCATCGCCTGTACTCGTTGGGCGATATTGAAAAAGTGCGCAGCATCCTGGCTTGGATCGAGCGCGGGGTGGCCGTCAGCAAAGTGGGAAGGATCCTGGCGAAGACCGAGTCGGTGCAACCGGTCTCCACGCTGATTTCATCCGATCAGGTCAGGGCCGATCATGCCCACTGGCAACAACAGGTGGCGGACGCGGTTAGCAACTTTGACGATGTGGAGCTTGATCGTGTCTATGGGCAGGTCTTTTCCACCTATACCGTGCCGATCGTCTTCCAGGACATCCTGATGCCGCTTTGGCGACAACTATTGCAACGCCAGCAGACGTTTGGGAAAACCAGCGAATGGGTGTTTCTTGATGGTTTCCTGCGTTCGCGCATCATCCAGCGGCTCTTGTTCAAGCGCGAAGGTACGTCGCCGCGTGTCCTGGCCTGCGCGATTGCCGATCATTGCCATGAACTGGAGTTGCTGGTCACGGGGCTTTTCCTGTCCAAGGCGGAAGTGGGCGTCAGGCTGTTGTCGATCGGCCTGCCGTTCGAGGAACTGACCCTGGTGTGCCAGAAGATCCAGCCGGTGGCATTGGTGCTGGTTTCCAATCATGCGCCGGCTCCAGACTTGCCAAAGCGCCTGGGCAAATTGGCAATGAGCCTGGATTGTCCTTTGATGCTGGCCGGTGATGCATCCGATCTGGCACAGGAGAGCCTGGTTGGATCGCCGGTCGGTTGCCTGGGGAATGAGGGGACAGTGATGCGCCAGCGCCTGCGTCAATTTCTGGCAGGCAACCTGGATACCTGAATGGTGTGTCCTGTATCGCAAGTACTGTTCCTTTTTGACGGCGTCTGTTGCCGTCATGCTGCGTTGCCGCTCCTCGCCATAGCGGGCTATGACTCGTCGCGGCGTCTTGCCTGACGACACCAGCCACTCGTCAAAAAGAAACGTGTTTGCGAAACAGGATACTAGAGGTGCATGGTCGGATGGGTCAGGCGATGTTGCTGCAGGATGTACTGGCGCAAGCGCTCGGTCTCGTCCTGGTCATTCTGGCTCAGGTGGTAGGCAAACAGGCCGCGATCGGTTTCCCGTTCGAAGTTGCCTCGCAGCGAAATTCTCTCGTAGCCTGATGGGCTGAACCACAAGGCAAACTGCTTCGGCGGTTTGGTCCGACTGCGGTTTTCCAGCAGTACGCCCTTGCAGGAGACTTCGTGGACCCACAGCGGTCCCGGCTGACCCTTGATGTTTTCCAGCGCCACCGGCTCTTCGAGCGCCAGGCGCCATGGGCGAATCTTCGGTCCGTCCTCGTAGATGCTTGGCACACCCAAGCGCAGGTGCATCGCATGGAATTCGTCTTCCACCAGATGCAGCGGAAAGGTCATTTGTTGGTTTTCGAAATTGGCTTGCAACGTAACCTGCTCATTTGCCGCCAGACGTGTCAGCAAGTCACGGATCTGCGACCCACCGTTTACCAGCAAGCTCGACGTGACATCCCGCTCGTTCAACTGCGGGTTGTGTTGCATGGTCCGGATGAAATCCAGTTCATCCTGCGTCAGGAGGGCATCGCGCTGCATGATCTGCTCGAAATGATAATTTACGTGTTCACTGGTGATTGTAGTGACTGACCATTAATTCGTGGTTTTGTTTGAACCGTCCGTCGCTTCGAGTCGGGCAATTGTCTGCCGCGCTTCGGCCAGTTCCTTTTCCAGCTGGGCGACGCGTTGTTGAGCCTTGACCTGGGTCGTGACGTCTTTTTGCACACCCACGAAGTAGGTATGCCCGTCAGCCTGGTTTTTTACCGTGGACAGTGACAACTCATTCCAGAACGGCGTGCCGTCCTTGCGGTAGTTACGCAGCACCTCACGACAGGTACCGCCCTCTTTCAAGGCTTTGCGAATGGGCTCCAGCGAGGGCTGGTCCCGATCACCCGATTGCAGGAACCGGCAATCCTGATAGAGGATTTCGTCGCGGTGATAACCGGTCAATCGTTCGAAGGCCGGGTTCACGTAGATCAGGATATTGTCTTCACCTTCTTTTTCGGCGATGACAATCCCATCGTTCGAAGCATTGATGACCAGTTGCATCAGTTGAGCGTTGATCATGGGGAGAACCCTTTGAACATCCTTGTAGAAGCAGCATTCTAAAAGAAATCGATAGGCTGTCCACTGGCCATTAGGGCCGTTGAGAGCCATTCGCAGCCTGACAGGTGCAACTGTTACTATCCTGGCTCTTTTTTCAGGTTCAGGATCAGATCGATGAAAGTCGCCATTCTTTCCGGCTCAGTGTATGGCACCGCCGAAGAAGTCGCCCGGCACGCCGCCAAACTGCTTCGCGAGGCAGGCTTTGAATCCTGGCACGACCCTCGTGCGACCCTGGCGGATGTGCAGGCATTCGCACCGCAGGCCGTGCTGGCAGTGACTTCCACGACCGGCATGGGTGAGTTGCCGGACAATTTGATGCCGTTGTATTCGGTCATCCGCGACCAGTTGCCCGGGTTCTTTCGCGGTTTGCCTGGCGCGGTGATCGGCCTGGGCGACGCCAGCTACGGGGATACCTTCTGCGCCGGTGGCGAGCAGATGTGCGAGCTGTTCGTCGAATTGGGCGTACGTGAGGTGCTGCCGATGCTGCGTCTGGATGCCAGCGAGAGCGTCACGCCGGAAACCGACGCCGAGCCATGGCTTGCTGAGTTGATTGACACGTTGCGCCCTTGAAGCGGATGCGCTGACTCGTTCGGCCAGTAAGCTGGCTGCGAACGCAACTACCGCCTCTGAAAGAGCTGACTAGACTGATTTTCTTGCGTACGACGTTTCGATCGAAACATATAACAAGAAACCAGAGGTCAGAGCCGTGAGCGTAGCGCCCGTCCAAACGACACTCAGCATCAAAGATCAGGTCAGTGCGGCCGAATGGCAAACCCGGGTGGACCTTGCCGCCTGTTATCGGCTTGTTGCGCTGCACGGTTGGGATGACCTGATCTTCACCCATATTTCCGCAAAGGTTCCCGGTACCGAGGATTTCCTGATCAACCCGTTCGGGATGATGTTCCATGAAATCACCGCCTCGAGCCTGGTCAAGGTCGATCAGGCCGGCAACAAGTTGATGGACAGCCCCTACGAGATCAACCCGGCCGGCTACACCATCCACAGCGCGGTGCATGAGGTACGCCATGATGTGGCCTGTGTGCTGCACACCCACACCGCTGCTGGCGTGGCGGTATCGGCCCAGAAACAGGGGGTGCTGCCGATCAGCCAGCAATCGCTGTTCGTGCTGTCGAGCCTGGCCTATCACGCCTACGAAGGTGTGGCCTTGAATCACGAAGAAAAGGCTCGCCTGCAGGCGGACCTGGGCGAGAGCAACTTCCTGATGCTGCACAACCATGGCTTGCTGACCTGCGGCGGTACCATCGCCGATACCTTCCTGATGATGTTCACCTTTCAGCGGGCCTGTGACATCCAGGTCCTGGCGCAGAGCGGCGGGGCCGAGCTGATTGCCATCGAGCCGCAGATCCTGGCTGGCGCCCGGGCGATGATCGCCGGGGTGACCAAAAGCGCCCAGGGCATGGGCGGCGCGTTGGCCTGGCCGGCGTTGTTACGCAAGCTCGATCAACAAGACGCCGGGTATCGAAGCTGATGCCCCTGGCCCAGATTCCCCTGCGTATCTGGCGCCAGCGCAGCCAGATCTTCATGTTCCGAGGTCATGCCATCCGTTACTGGGTGGCCGGGCAGGGCGAGCCGCTGCTGCTGATCCACGGGTTCCCCACAGCCAGTTGGGATTGGCATTACCTGTGGCAACCGTTGGCGCAACGTTACCGGGTGATCGCGTGTGACATGCTCGGTTTCGGCGACTCCGCCAAACCGACGGATCACGTCTACAGCCTGCTGGAGCAAGCCGATCTGCAACAGGCCCTGCTCGCGCACCTGAATGTGAGGGGCGCGCTGCATGTGTTGGCCCACGATTACGGTGATAGCGTGGCCCAGGAACTGCTGGCGCGGCATTACGAAGCGCGCATCCATCTCGCCAGTTGCGTCTTTCTCAATGGCGGCCTGTTCCCGGAAACTCACCGCCCAGTCTGGGCCCAGAAACTTTTGCTCAGCCCCCTGGGGTGGCTGCTGGGGCGGGCGTTCTCCCGGGAAAGCCTGGTCAGCAGCTTTCGGCAGATTTTCGGCCCCCGGACCACCCCCACTGAAAGCGAGCTGGATGATTTCTGGAGTCTGGTAGAAGCCCATCGTGGTCCGCGGATCATGCACAAGCTCATTGCCTATATTCCCGAACGCCGTGTGCAGCGGGATCGCTGGGTGCAGGCGATGCAGCGCGGCGACGTGCCGTTGCGGGTGATTGACGGCGCGGTCGACCCGATTTCCGGAGAACACATGGTGGCGCGCTACGAGGCCCTGATCCCGAGCCCGGACACAGTGTTGTTGCCCGACATTGGTCATTACCCGCACACCGAGGCGCCGGTGCAGGTGCTCAAGCATTACCTGGCGTTTCGCGAAGCCATCGCCGCGCCGCACAGAAAAATGGCCTGTTCATGACGATACCTTGTGGGAGCGAGCTTGCTCGCGAACGCGTCAGCACATCCAGCATCTATTCTGATTGAAAGACCGCTATCGCGAGCCTGCTCGCGATAGCGGTGCCTCTGCCAGCAGGAAAATCGAATAGGCCGCTGTGGCTTGGGCCCGCATCATCCCCTCACCTTATCGCCCACCATTCACTTGCAACCGTGTTGATTGTGACCGGTCGACTTGTGCCGGACACTCGTGCCCATTGTCCTGTCCGCCTGCTGGAGTTCTGCCATGAGTGAGTCTGTGCGCTTCGAAGATAAAGTCGTGATCGTCACGGGAGCTGGCGGGGGCCTGGGCCGCGCCCATGCGCTGCTGTTCGCCAAACAAGGCGCAAAAGTGCTGGTCAACGACCTTGGCGGCTCGGCTCAAGGGGAAGGGGCCAATGCCTCGGCAGCAGACCGGGTGGTCGCCGAAATCCGCGAGGCGGGCGGCATCGCCGAGGCCAACCACGACTCGGTGACCGATGGCGACAAGCTGGTACAAAATGCCCTCGACGCGTTCGGCCGGGTTGATGTGGTGGTCAACAACGCCGGGATCCTGCGGGACAAGACCTTTCACAAAATGGACGACGCCGATTGGGACCTGGTCTACCGCGTCCATGTCGAAGGCGCCTACAAAGTCACCCGCGCCGCATGGCCGCACCTGCGTGAACAGAATTATGGACGGGTGATCTTCACCGCGTCCACGTCCGGCATCTACGGCAACTTCGGCCAATCCAACTACGGCATGGCCAAGCTTGGCCTGTATGGCCTGACCCGCACCCTGGCCATCGAGGGGCGCAAGAACAATATCCTGGTCAACGCCATCGCCCCCACCGGCGGCACGCGCATGACCGAAGGCCTGATCCCGCCGCAGGTATTCGAGCAACTCAAACCTGAACTCGTCAGCCCGCTGGTGGTGTACCTGGCCAGTGAAACCTGCCAGGAAACCTCCGGCCTGTTCGAAGTGGGCGGCGGCTGGATGGGCAAGGTGCGCTGGGAACGCAGCCTGGGGGCGGGCTTTGATCCGCGCAAAGGGTTTTCGCCCGAAGACGTCGCCGCCCATTGGCAGCAGATCTGCGACTTCGAGCATGCGGTGCACCCGAATGACAATCTGGAAGCCTTGAAAGAAATGATGGCGAACTTGCAGCGCTACGCTATCTAAATATCACCGCCCGGGCCGGTTGCCGCCAGGCGCGGCAAGCGTACTCATGGACAATACTTGTTCACGCGGGCCGTCGCGACGGGCTCGAAAGGGCACAGACCTATTCCGCACGGCTCAACATCCAGGCAAAGCGCGCGGCGGGCCACTCCTTGCGGTCTGATACCTGCCCGTCACCGAGCTCGACCACTCGCAGCACACCGTCTGACCTGAGTACTACGTCGACCGAAAAAAAAGGACTGTCGATCAGCCGTGCGCACTCGGTCACCAACTCAGGAATCTCATCGGTGACGCCGTAGGCCTGCCCTTGGAGTACAAAATAACGACGCTCGGTTTCTTCAAGGTATTCCTCTCGTCGTCTGACGCAGATACCGCCCTCAATCTGTCCCCGATATTGGCGCATCTCTTCAACAAGCGGCGCTATGCCTTCGGGAGTGTCCACCAGGCTGCCACCACCGGTGTTAAGTGACTTTACGTAGTCCTTGATGAAATAGCCTGGCCATTGCAGGTCCTCAAGTGCCTGAGCGAAGTTTGCATCGCTGTCCAGCACCACCGTTTCGCTCGTACAGGCAGCCAACAACGGATACCACTGTGGCAAGTGATGACAATGTTGGTATTGCGTGGCGTTGGTGACTTCAATGACGCCTTTTTCACGCAGTTGGTTAACCAAAGCAGCATAAGCGTCGGGTGTCAGCATCCACCCGCGGTACAAAATCGAGTCTCCGGGCGTGAGGGACGCAGAAGTCTTGAAAAGGCCCGCTTCGAAATCTTCAAAAGAGAACAGCACAGTCCTCAGTCCCGCAGTCATTACCGCTTCGTACTCTTCAGCGTACTGCTCGTCAGGACGTTTTTTATAAAATGGGTCGCTAGGATATAGGAGGTGCATTGCTTCTTACCGATGAGGAGTGGATGGTCAAAATGCTGCTGGGTTCGGTACATCATGACGCCGGAGTCGAGAGACCCCTGCTGCCGATTATTCAGCAGCAAGGGGCGTTCAAATATCTGGAGCGTCAGGGTTGCTTGAAGCCTGGTTTACCGTTGGCTGCACGCCAGTTTTTTATCTCGTCGACTATCGCCTCAGAGCTTTCCTTGCCAGGCTCTGGATAAAATAGAAGATCTGATCCTGCGGGGTGCTCTGAGATACGCTTGAAATCCAAGACTGCGTTGTTATGTGCTTTTTCAGAAGGAAAATTTCCTTCTGAAATTTTTATTATGAAGGCGAGAAATTCTTTTTCAGTTATTTCGGTTATCGATTTCTTCATTGTTTGTGCTCTCTATGAATTTCAATATGTCTTTTAGGGGTGGCGAGAGTGATATTGTCAATGTCGTAAACTCCACCATTTAAAGAAATGTATTGTTTATGGTGAAGCTCATATTTGGTTCGTGCGCCAATCTGTTCAGTCTCCTTGGTATAGGCAGAACGACCTTTTTTCATTTCTACTAGATTACGTGAATTAAATTGTTGCGAAAGTATAGGATCGCCAGCGACGGCTTTCCAAAAAGCCTCCCGAAACTTCCTGAAACGCCTAAACTCCTTTCCCCTCAACTGATCCGCAATCTGCGACGGAATGGGTGCCCCTTCACCTTTCGATGCTGCATCCGTCCACACGCCTGAAACCGGAGCCCCCATTCCCAGCGCAACCCCAGGGTCTTCCCGTCGATCCCTGAACATGACGTACAGAGGCGGCAGGCCTGAGTCGATTGGGAAAACGAAAACATAATCATCGAAGCTGTTTGCGGTTATTTCGGGAAACGGATCGATCCTTCCCTCTATGGGCGTTACCGATGCGCCTGTATAAACAGGCGGGGCGGGCGGCTCGGCGGGAAGGGCCGTGGAGCTGTTTCCGGGTTGAACGACCGGCGTCCACGTCAAGGTTCTGGGTGGGGTTTGTTCAGTTGTAGCGATGTAGAGGTTCTGTTGTGCGTTATAGGTAACCGGCACCACTCTGGTTTTTGACGGGTGGGTTACACCGTCGGTGTTGATCACGAGGATTTCGGATTGACCATCCACGGTTGCTTGAGAAGTGAGGCGTACCGGCAAGTCAACGAATCCGTCGGCCGCCGCGATTGCATGCAAGTCGTGGTGATGTGTCGGTGCGAGCTCCGAGAGTGGCGTGCTGAACGCATATCGCTCGGGTAATTCACCGTTTGCCAGCTTGGGTGAATAGAGCAGCGCCGCAAAACCCGCCAAGGTCGGCGCTGCCACTGCGGTAAGCGATTCGACAGCCATGGCGACTGCGGCTCGTAGCGCGGCCTGGATGGCCAAGGTCGCTTCCGAACTTATGGCCAGGCTACTGCCGACAAGCGTGAACACCGGACCGGCTGCGGCCGCCGCGCCCGGTATAGGATAGGCGCGGCCCGCCAGGACTTGTTCCAGTGCTTGTGCCTGGGCTACGCCTAGGATCTCGGCTTCGGCTGCCTTGCGTGCCTCTTCCGTGGAAGCCCATTCAGAAGAGTTGTTAAAGACGGTATAGATGGGCGGAATACCCGACTCAACCGGGAACACCGTGACGAACCCACTACCAAAATCGTAATCCTCCAGCTCCGGATCCTTATCGACCCCTCTGGTTATGGCCCAGGGGGTTCCGCCCTCATAGAGGTCGATCTTCGGCACGATCGATGGCAGTGTCGTGGATGCATCCGTCTCTTTTACGATAGGCGTCCAGGTCATCAAGGTGGATGAGCCATCTGGACTGTAGGATTTGTAGACGTTGCTGTGAGGGTCGAGTGTTGCAAGCCTGACCGGCACGCTGGAGGGCACCGATGTTCCGTCGGCACTCGCGACGACGAACATCATCTCGTCGTCGGTGGTCATGGAACCCAGCACCACCGGGAGATTGACCTCTCCCTTCGATGTTGCGACTGCCAGCAAATCATCGGTGTTGGCTGGAGCTAGTTCTGACAGCGGAACACTCAGGGCGTAGCGTTCTTCGTTGCCCAGCTCCGACGGGTCAATCAGTGACGCAAACCATGCAACAGTGGGTAATGCCGTTGCGGTAACTGTTTTTAGGATCGCCGAAACCGCGGTGCGTAACTCATCCGTGATGCCCGAGGCGGTCACCCGGTTGGGGGCGAAGGTCCCACCTGCGATTGTAAATACTGGGCCGGCGGCTGCGGCGGAGCCCGATACTGGAAATGTACGGGTAGCCCGGGCTGGTTGACGTGCCTTTTTGACTTCTGCCTGACGCCTCGCTTCCTCCGCCTCCAGTTCTTCAGCAGCGGCCCACCTTTCGGCCTCCCATAAGGCCATGGCGGCATCGTGGGCTTGTTTAGCAGCTACTGTTGCGGCAATCCGTGCAATCCGTGCTTGTTCTTCAGCCGCGCGTTTAGCCTCGGCTTCGGCGGCCTTGCGCGCCTGTTCCTGAGCCACGCGTTTGGCTTCAGCTTGAGCCTTTGCCCGAGCCTCCGCGGCTGCTTTTGCGTTTGCCTGGGCAATGGCTTTGTTGTGTGCGGTTAAGCGAGCATCCAATAGCTTGATCTGCTCAGCCAGGAATTTTGCCTCGTACGCCGCAGCATAAGAAACATTCCACTTGGAAATTGCGTTGTAGTAAGCCCTTTCACCTCCACGACGGCCAATGAGCTCGAACCCCTTATAACGAGCGTCTTGAGTTTTGTGAGTCAGTGGATCATGACCATAATAAAGATTGGCTATCGCTATGTGTTCTTGATGATCTTTTCTCGCTTTGAACAGTTGTAGCTTGAGTGTTCGTAATTCAATTTCGGCTGCATCGGTTCCACGAGGGACCACCGCAGCAACGGCTGCTCTTGTTTTGGCGAGTTCGGCGTTGGTTATATGAGTGATATTCCTGACATTTTCTTTGAAGAGCTCTTCGGTAGAAGTGTTGCTTTCATCTAGCCAATCAAGAGCATAATCAACGGCATCGTATGCACGATCAGAGTGGTCTGGGCCTGACACGCGCCTTGCGTTAAACCCAAACCCGTCAGGTGACGAAGGCGTGCGAGGTATACCTCTATTTACAAGTAGATTTTTTTCTTGCTGCATATCGAGTTCCTTTCGAATCGAATCTGAATAGCCATGCCGTGATTCAATACGTGCAGTCGTTCATGGCTATTTGCGTAGTCACCCATCCTGGGCGACCAAGGAAACTATAAGTTCGTTCTCTTAAAACAGGCAGGTGAGCCTTTCCGACAACAACGTAGGAAACAAGAAGTTTTAACTCGGAAATAGGCGCACATAAAAAAGGCCGCTGCAAAAAGCAGCGGCCTAAGCGTGACGTTGCAAAGGAGCTACAAACCAACGTCGGTAAACACGGGATGATGGACCGATACGCCAATCCATCCGAAGACGGTGTGCCAGGCATGAGGGATGCCATGAGGCTTGTGCTTGCAGGCCCGTTGCCCTGAAAGCCCGGCCAGCATAGGCATCGAGCCCCGCGGGAAACAGCCCGGATTCAGACATGCACCGTTGCAGGGCGCGTAACAGTCGAAGGCTGGGCATGGGTATGCGCGGCGCTGATGACCCATCATCCAGTCCATCCATGCACGGCGCAAAGGCCTGCGCCGCATGGGCTGTAATCCTTTTTAGGTACAGCGCGAATACCTCCTTGGTGCGCTTATCGCCCCTGGCGTGCGGCAGTAGGGTGAAGCCTCTGTCACTCACCGGGGAAGACGCATGACAACAATAACAATGCGCGCCATCTTCAAGCCGCAGGCGCTGGCCGTCGCGGTGGCCTTGGGTTGCTGTGCCCAGGCGCAGGCCGTTTCATTCAACATTGGCGAGATCGAGGGTCAGTTCGATTCGTCGTTGTCCGTGGGCGCAAGCTGGGGCATGCGCGATGCCGACAACGACTTGGTTGGCTCGGTCAACGGCGGTCGGGGCCAATCGTCCACCGGTGATGATGGGCGGCTGAATTTCAAGAAGGGCGAGACCTTTTCCAAAATCTTCAAAGGCCTGCACGACCTCGAACTCAAGTACGGCGATACCGGCGTGTTCGTGCGTGGCAAGTACTGGTATGACTTCGAACTCAAGGATGAAGGCCGCGAGTTCAAGGACATCAGCGACAGCAATCGCAAGGAAGGCGCCAAGTCCTCGGGGGCGCAGATTCTCGATGCATTCGTCTATCACAACTATTCCATCGCCGATTTGCCGGGCACCGTGCGCGCCGGCAAGCAGGTGGTCAGTTGGGGGGAAAGTACCTTCATCGGCAACTCGATCAACAGCATCAACCCGGTGGACGTGTCCGCGTTCCGTCGCCCTGGTGCGGAGATCAAGGAAGGCCTGATCCCCGTGAACATGCTGTTCGCCTCCCAGGGACTGACCGACAAGCTCACCATCGAAGGCTTCTATCAGTTGGAGTGGGACCAGACCGTGGTGGATAACTGCGGCACGTTCTTCGGCAACGATGTGGTGGCCGATGGTTGCACCAGTGGCTACACGGTGGGCAGCCCGGCGATTGCGCCGTTCGTGCCATTGACCGAGGCATTCGGCCAGGGCATCCAGGTGTCCAGCGAAGGGGTGATCATTCCCCGTAGTGGCGACCGCGATGCCCGTGACTCCGGCCAGTGGGGTACCGCGTTGCGCTGGCTCGGCGATGATACCGAGTACGGCCTGTACTTCATGAATTACCACAGCCGCACGCCTACTGTTGGCACCATCACCGCAGGTTCCTCTACGCTGGCGGCCTTGCCGGGAATGATCTCGATTGCCAACATTCTGGCCCCAGGCAGCGGCAGCGGCCTGGCGCAAAGCGTCATGCTGGGACGCGGTCAGTATTACCTTGAATACCCGGAAGACATCCGCCTGTACGGTGCCAGTTTCTCCACGACGTTACCCACCGGTACCGCCTGGACCGGGGAAGTCAGCTACCGTCCCAACGCGCCGGTGCAGGTCAATACCAACGACCTGACCCTGGCGCTGCTCAACCCGATTGTCGGTGGCGCGGCCTCGCCCATCGCGACCGCGCCGGGTGCCGACAACACCGGTTACCGGCGCAAGGAAGTGACCCAGGTCCAGAGCACCCTGACGCACTTCTTCGATCAGGTGCTGGGGGCTGATCGCCTGACGCTGGTTGGCGAAGCGGCGGTCGTGCATGTCGGTGGCCTGGAGTCCAAGGACAAGCTGCGTTATGGCCGTGACTCGGTCTACGGCCAATACGGCTTCCAGGGCGACACCGATGGTTTCGTCACCTCGACGTCTTGGGGCTATCGCGCCCGGGCCATCCTCGATTACTCCAACGTGATCGGCGGGGTGAACTTCAAGCCCAACGTGTCCTGGTCCCACGACGTGGCCGGCTATGGCCCCAACGGTCTGTTCAACGAAGGCGCCAAGGCCATCAGCGTTGGTGTCGATGCCGACTACCGCAACACCTACACCGCCAGCCTGAGCTACACCGACTTTTTTGGCGGCGATTACAACGTTCTCGAAGACCGCGACTTCCTCGCGTTGAGCTTCGGCGTGAACTTCTGATCTGGCTGACAAGGAAAACCCAATGCGCAAGATGATCCTGCAATGCGGTGCCCTGGCCCTGAGCCTGCTGGCCGCGAACGTGATGGCGGCGGTCTCGCCGGATGAAGCGAATAAACTGGGTACCAGCCTTACGCCGTTGGGCGCGGAAAAAGCCGGCAATGCCGATGGCTCGATTCCGGCCTGGACCGGCGGCATCCCGAAAAACGCCGGTGCCGTGGACAGCAAGGGCTTTCTGGCCGACCCGTTCGCCAATGAAAAACCGCTGTTCACCATCACCGCCGCGACCGTGGACAAATACAAGGACAAGCTGTCCGAAGGCCAGGTCGCGATGTTCAAGCGCTACCCGGAAACCTACAAGATCCCGGTCTATCCGACCCACCGCAGCGTGGGCCTGCCGCCGGAAATCTACGAGTCGGCCAAGCGCAGCGCCCTCAACGTGAACGCCATCAACGACGGCAATGGCCTGGCCAATTTCACCGGCAACCGCTACTACGCCTTCCCGATTCCCAAGAGCGGCGTGGAAGTGCTGTGGAACCACGTCACCCGTTATCACGGCGGCAACCTGCGCCGGGTCATCACCCAGGTGACGCCGCAGACCAATGGCAGCTTCACGCCGATCCGCTTCGAAGAAGAAATCGCCGTGCCGTTCCTGATCAAGGACGCCGACCCGGAAAAGGCCAGCAACGTGCTGACCTATTTCAAGCAGGAGGTCACTGCCCCGGCACGTCTGGCCGGTAACGTACTGCTGGTGCATGAAACCCTCGACCAAGTGAAGGAGCCACGCCTGGCCTGGATCTACAACGCCGGCCAGCGCCGGGTGCGTCGTGCCCCGCAAGTGGCTTACGACGGCCCGGGCACCGCCGCCGACGGGTTGCGCACCTCCGACAACTTCGACCTGTTTTCCGGTGCGCCGGATCGCTACGACTGGAAGCTGGTCGGCAAAAAGGAAATGTACATCCCGTACAACAGCTACAAGCTCGACTCGCCCAGCCTCAAGTACGACGATGTGATCAAGGCCGGCCATATCAATCAGGACCTGACTCGCTATGAATTGCACCGGGTCTGGGAAGTGGTCGGGACGGTCAAGCCGAGCGAGCGGCACATCTATGCCAAGCGCCACATGTACATCGACGAGGACAGCTGGCAGGCGGCGCTGGTGGATCACTACGACGGTCGCGGCCAACTGTGGCGGGTGGCCGAAGGTCATGCCCAGTTCTACTACGACCATCAGAACCCGGGCTACACCCTGGAGGCGCTCTACGACATCATTGCCGGCCGCTACATCGCGCTGGGCATGAAGAACGAAGAGAAACACAGCTATGAGTACGGCTTCGAAGCCCGGGCCGCCGACTACACACCGGCAGCGCTGCGCTCGACCGGGGTTCGCTAACCCTTCGGACGGACACCGCATCTGTGGCGAGGGAGCTTGCTCCCGCTGGGGCGCGCAGCGGCCCTGAAACCAGACGGCTCGATGTATCAGGTGCATTGAGTGGACCGTTTTGGGGCTGCTGCGCAACCCAGCGGGAGCAAGCTCCCTCGCCACGGGACCGAGTCTGATTTGAACCCGACATGACGACCGGCAGCGCTCCTGCCGGTCGTTTCTTTATGAGCGCCAATCAGCGCGCTGAATACTTCTCCAAAGCTCGGCGACACAGGACTAGGGTGGTGAAATAACAATAAACAGGATCACCCACATGACCGCCATGACCCCGTGTCCGGACCGTCCAGGATTGTTGCCTCGCCTGTCCTCGACGCACGTGCCGCGGCGGTCCCTGAGTGAGTCTTTGCTGACGTCCGAAGCGCGGGTAAAACTGCTTTGCGCGCCAGCGGGCAGTGGCAAGAGTGCATTGTTCGCCGAGTGCTTCCTGCAGGCTCCCGCCGGGTGTCGGTTGCATTGGTTGCCATTGGGGGGCGCGGCGTTGAGCGCGGTGCAAATGTGCGAGCGCCTGGCCCAGGCCCTCGGGTTGCCGATGCTTGATGAAGCGGGACTGCTGGCCCACCTGGCGCGTTTGCAGACACCTACGTGGTTGTTCCTGGATGACTACTGTCGGGTGCCGAATCCCGAACTGGACCAGTTGCTCGACCGTCTGTTGAACACCAGCAGTCCAGCGTTGCACCTGTGGCTCAATAGCCGCCGCCGTCCCCAATGCAACTGGCCGCGGCTGTTGCTCGATGACGAACTGCACGAGTTCGATGCGCAGGCATTGTTCTTTACCCCGGACGATGTCCTGCCATTGCTGCGTCATCTGCCCGGCCCCCAGGCTGCCCGCACTGCCCGCGAGGTGATTCAACGTAGTGGCGGCTGGTGTGCCGGGGTGCGCATCACGCTGCTGGAACGTTGCGATTGGGCGCGCAAACATGCAACGCCCGGACGGCCGGGGACCTTGGTCGACTATCTGGAGTACGAACTGTTCAGCGCGCTGACTCCAGACCTGGCGCAGGCCTGGCATGTGCTGGCGCATCTACCGCGCTTCAATGCCCGGCTATGCGAGCATCTGTTCGGCGACACCGTGGGCGTGCAATGCCTGCCATTGTTACTGGACCTGGGATGTTTCATCGAACCATGGGAGCAGACGTCGGACTGGTTGCAGATTTTTCCGGCGCTGGCCCGGCTGGTACGTGAAGAGCCCTGGCCGCAGGGGCGTTCCTGGCATCGACGGGCCTGCCAGTGGTTTGCTGCCGAGCAGGACTGGCAAATGGCGTTCGAGCAAGCCATGTTGGCCGAGGAGTTCGAGACTGCCGTGAGTTTCTTGCAGCATCTGAGCTTCGAGCACGTCTTGCAGCGTCGCAACGTGGTGCTGTTGCTGGGCCTGCACGATCAACAAGGTGAAGCGCTGACCCTCTGTACGCCACAATCGGTGGGGTTGGTCACCGCTGCGCTGTTGTTCGCCGGACGCTTCAACCAGGCGTCGACATGCATTGAGCAGTTGGCCAGGTTCATGCCGCAGCCTTCGGCCTGCCGGCAGCGACAGCTGCTGGCCAGGTGGCAGGTCTTGCAAGGCTGGTTGCTGCACCTCTCGGGCGATGGCGAACAGGCGCGCGAGCACTTTCTCCAGGCCCAGGCCAGCCTGGACCCCGAGGCCTGGGCCCAACGTTTGCTGTGCCTGGGTGGGCTGACGCAGCAGGCGCTGCTTGAAGGCGAACTGGCTTCCGCGCATCGGATCAACCGCCAGGCGCTGTGCCTGGCGCGCGCACAGGGTTCGCTGGTGTTCGAAGGATTGCTGGAACTGGATCACGCCCAAGTCCTGGAACAACGTGGCGCGCCTCATCGGGCCGATCATCTGCTGGCCGCTGTCCAGGCGCTGCTGGATAAACCAGGCCAGGACTTTTCCCCGTTGTTGGGACGTATTGCCCTGCGGCGCGGGCGCCTGGCGTTGCGCATGGGGTTTGAAGAGCGCGCCGCCGAGCAGTTTCAAGCGGGTCTGGAAACAGGCCTGCACAGCCTGGACAAACAGGTGCTCTACGGATTTCTCGGCAAGGCCAGCCTGGCTGCCAACCAAGGCGATTATGGCGAGGCCTTCATGCAACTGCGCGATGCCGAGCGGATCATGCAGCAGCGGCACATCCCCGACACCGTTTACCGTGGCGTGTTATTGCAAACCAGCTGTCAGTTCTGGTTGCAACAGGGGCGGGCGGAATTGGCCCATGAAGCCTTGACCCGCGTCTTGCGCCACTTTCGTGGGCCGCAGGCCAAGCACGCACCTCCCGCGACGCTGGAATTGATTGCGCGACTTGAATACCTGCTGGTGCTGGCCGAGGTCTACCTGCAACGGGCACAGGAGCCGCAGGCGTGCCTGCAAGCCATGATCACCCGGGCACAGCAGAGTGAAATGCACAGCCTGGAGACCGAACTGCATCTGGTGTTGACGGAGGTTGTCTGGTTGTCCGGCGATCGCTCCCAGGCCCGGACACTCCTGCAAGAAGGGCTCAAGCGAGTCACGTGCTGGCGGGCCCAGCAAGCCTTGTGCGAGCTGCGTTTGCGCCAGCCCGAGCTGGGCCACTGGACGCAATCGGCAGCGCCCATCGAACCATCAACGGCTGGCGCCGAAGATACGTTACTCAGTCACCGAGAGCTGGAAGTTCTGCAGTTGATTGCACAAGGTCATTCCAATCAACAAATTGCCGAGCAACTGTTCATATCGTTGCACACGGTAAAAACCCATGCGCGTCGCATACATAGCAAGTTGGGGGTGCAGCGGCGTACTCAAGCAGTTGCGAAGGCTAAAGTCATGGGGGTGATGGGTTAGATTGAAAACAACTCCCGAAGGTCTTTACGCACGCTTACATTTGTCTTTTTACAGTATGGGGTTTGTCTGATGTATAACTAAGCCTGCGGATCGAACAGGAAGTTCGGTCTATGACATGACAAGGATGTCTTATGAATACCAAGTTGTTTTCTTCTTACTCTGAAAAACTGCTCGCACTGAAGAATACCCGTGTGGATTTTGCCGTGCAGGTGTTGTTGGGGCGCTATTTGGAAGCGCTGGGTGTCAATCCGTTCAGCAATTATCTGAATACATTGGCAGACTTTCCGAATCCCGAAGTTGGTTCGTCCGAAACCCTGTTCGATGAAGCGTTGGCCTGGGTTGAAAAACAGCGGGTGCCCAACTACAAACAAGGCGTCAGTAACGTGTTCAACAAGCGTTATTCTTTTGCCGTTGAAGACCGGGTCAGTGCGCTGGATTTGATCGCGTTCGAAAAAATCGTTTCGGATATCGTCATCCAACTGACTGAAAAACCTGCAATGGATTTATCTTGGCGTTCCATCAAGCCTTTGTCCGTTGAGGATGTTCATGGTGCATTGAAACTGCACTTGTCCGGGGTCGATCTGGATAAAGTCTACGTCACCGGTTTTGTAACCCATGGCGCAGGTGAGCGCGTGGTGTCTTCTTCTGAACCGCTGGTCGACTATCTACTGGGCCATTTCGACAATAATGAGATTCCCTACCACTCCAAAGGCGATCACCAAGCTATTTACATGGTGCCCTTCAGTGGGGATGACCGTCATCTCCATCCGCGACTGGCCCCCGCTCACCTCAATGATCTAATGATCAAGATTGTCCCGGATTTCCTGGGCTGATTCCGAACTCGCTTCATAGCCCATTCGCCAACTCACGGCCTGGGTCGCTGCCAGCAGGCGTTGCGCCGCCGGGCCGTGCTCGTCGGCATGGAACAGCGAGGTCGGGCCAACGATGGTCATGACCGCCGTCACTTGGCCGACGGCATTGAATACCGGGGCGGACAAGGCATCCACCCCCGGCATCAGCAAGCCATGCACATGGTGCAGGCCGCGACTGCGAATCTGCTCGCACAACACGGCATAAGCGCGGTCGTCGGCGAGGGCGTGGTGCTCGGTGCCTTGTACTTCCTGTTCGCGCAAGCCGATGGTCTCGCGCTCCGGCAGATAAGCGCTGAATACCAGCCCCGTGGACGAACTGAGCAGTGGCAATACCGAGCCCAGTTGCGTTACCACGGTTACGGCCCGCACGGCGGGTTCGATGCGCACCACGGTCGCGCCATGGTTGCCCCACACCGCCAGGAAGCAGGTTTCGTTCAAGTCGTCGCGCAATTCGGCCAGGGGCAGGGCGGCCACTTGCAGCACGTCCATGCCGTTGAGCGCTGCCAGGCCTACGCGCAGGGCCTCGCGGCCCAGGCCGTAGTGGTTGGTGGCGGCGTTCTGCTCGGCAAACCCGCTGGCGATCAAGGCTTGCAGATACCGATGAACCTTGCTCGCCGGCATTTGCACGTGTTCGGCCAGCCGCGACAGCGACGTGGAGGGCGACAGTTCGGCCAGGGCCTTGAGGATGTCGGTGCCGACTTCGGCCGAGCGGACTTTCTGTTTACCGTTGCTGAGCGGGGTTTCCATGGAGGCGCTGGGTCCTGAGGCGAATGGGCGTCTTTATAGCTTGACGGTCGCTGTCGAGCAAATTACGTTATGCGTAATTGAATTACGATAAAAACAACCCGGTACGCCTCAACCACTCCGTTGAGTGACGGGCCGCATTCCTGGAGGCTCCATGAACCTCGTTTCCCCAGCGTCGGACCTGGCTTACCAATCAGGCTTCGGCAATGAATTTGCCAGCGAAGCCTTGCCCGGCGCCTTGCCCGTCGGCCAGAACTCGCCGCAGAAAGTCCCATACGGTCTCTATGCCGAGTTGTTCTCCGGTACGGCGTTCACCATGGCTCGCAGCGAAGCGCGGCGTACCTGGATGTATCGCATCCGACCGTCTGCCAATCACCCGGCCTTCACCAAGCTCGAACGGCAACTGGCGGGTGGCCCATTGGGCGAGGTCACGCCCAATCGCCTGCGTTGGAACCCGCTGGAGATCCCCGCCGAGCCTACCGATTTCATCGACGGGCTGGTGTGCATGGCGGCTAATGCCGGTGCGGACAAACCGGCCGGCATCAGCCTTTATCAGTACCGCGCCAACCGTTCCATGGAGCGGGTATTTTTCAATGCCGACGGTGAATGGTTGATCGTGCCGCAACTGGGACGGCTGCGGATCGCCACCGAGTTGGGCGTGCTGGAACTGGCACCGCTGGAAATCGTCGTGCTGCCCCGGGGCCTGAAATTTCGCATTGAACTGCTCGACCCGCAGGCCCGTGGTTACCTCGCCGAAAACCACGGAGCGCCGCTGCGCCTGCCGGATCTCGGGCCCATCGGCAGCAATGGCCTGGCGAACCCACGGGACTTCCTGACACCGGTCGCCCATTACGAGAACCTCGCGCAACCCACCTCACTGGTGCAGAAATTCCTCGGTGAGTTATGGGGTTGCGAGCTGGATCATTCGCCCCTCGACGTGGTGGCCTGGCACGGCAACAACGTGCCGTATAAATATGATCTGCGCCGCTTCAACACCATCGGCACGGTCAGTTTCGATCACCCAGACCCGTCGATTTTCACCGTGTTGACCTCGCCCACCAGCGTCCACGGCCTGGCCAACCTCGATTTCGTGATTTTCCCGCCACGCTGGATGGTGGCAGAGAACACCTTCCGTCCACCGTGGTTCCACCGCAACCTGATGAACGAATTCATGGGCCTGATCCAGGGTGCCTACGATGCCAAGGCCGAAGGTTTCCTGCCGGGCGGCGCGTCCTTGCACAGCTGCATGAGTGCCCATGGCCCGGACGGCGAGACCTGTACCAAGGCGATCAATGCTGAACTGCAGCCGGTGAAAATCGACAACACCATGGCGTTCATGTTCGAGACCAGCCAGGTGCTGCGTCCAAGCCGTTTCGCCCTGGACTGCCCGCAACTGCAAACCGACTACGATGCATGTTGGGCCTCGCTGCCTGTCACGTTCGACCCGACCCGGAGATAACCCATGACTCAACTTTCCCCTGCCCGTAGCTGGGTCGCCTGTGCCAACGGCCATGCGGACTTCCCGTTGCAGAACCTGCCATTGGGTATCTTCAGTGTCGATGGCGGTGCCCTGCGCAGCGGCGTGGCGATTGGCGAGCGGATTTTCGATTTGCAGGCGGCGCTGCACGCGGGCTTGTTTGACGGCGCGGCACGCCAAGCTGTCGAAGCCATGGCCGACGGCCAGTTGAATGGGTTTTTCGACCTTGGCCGAGGCGCCCGGGTTGCCCTGCGTGAGCGACTGCTGGAACTGCTGCGCGAGGACAGCCCCCTGCGGGGCAAGGTCGAAGCCCTGGGCGCGAAACTGCTGCTCCTCGCTGCCGACTGCCAGATGCACCTGCCGGCCAGGATCAACGACTACACCGACTTCTACGTCGGTATCGAGCATGCGCAGAATGTCGGCAAGCTGTTCCGCCCCGACAATCCGTTGCTGCCCAACTACAAATACGTCCCCATCGGTTACCACGGTCGCGCCTCGACCATTCGCCCGTCCGGCACCGACGTGCGTCGTCCCAAGGGCCAGACCCTGCCGGCCGGCCAGACCGAGCCGACGTTCGGCCCGTGTGCACGGCTGGACTATGAGCTGGAGCTGGGCATCTGGATCGGCAAGGGCAATGCCCTGGGCGAACCGATCCCCATCGGCGATGCCGCCGAGCACATTGGCGGGTTCTGCCTGCTCAACGACTGGTCGGCCCGGGATATCCAGGCCTGGGAATACCAGCCCCTGGGGCCGTTTCTGTCGAAGAGTTTCCTGACGAGTATTTCGCCATGGGTGGTAACGGCTGAAGCCCTGGAACCGTTCCGTCGCCCGCAACCGGCACGCCCGCAAGGCGATCCGCAACCGCTGCCGTATCTGCTGGACAAGCGTGACCAGGCCGGTGGTGCCTTCGACATCGAACTGGAAGTCCTGTTGCTGACCGAGGCCATGGGCGAGCAAAACCTGCCGGCCCAGCGCCTGACCCTGAGCAACACCCAGTACATGTACTGGACCGTGGCGCAAATGGTCGCGCATCACAGCGTCAACGGTTGCCAGTTGCAGGCCGGCGACCTGTTTGGCTCGGGCACCTTGTCGGGCCCTGAAAACCATCAATTCGGCAGCCTGCTGGAAATCACCGAAGGCGGTAAAAAACCGATCGAACTGGCGTCTGGCGAAGTGCGCCGATTCCTCGAGGACGGTGACGAAATCATCTTGCGGGCCCGTTGCCGCCGCGAGGGTTTCGCCTCCATCGGCTTCGGCGAGTGCCGGGGCAAGATCCTGCCGGCGCGTTGAGGGGCAGGGCATGGAACTCTACACCTACTACCGCTCCACCTCGTCCTATCGGGTGCGCATTGCGTTGGCGCTCAAGGGGCTGGATTACCAGACCTTGCCCGTCAACTTGATCGCTGCGCCAGGGGGCGAGCATCGCCAGCCGGCCTATCTGGCGATCAACCCCCAGGGCCGGGTGCCGGCGTTGCGTACCGATGAGGGCGCGCTGCTGGTGCAATCGCCCGCCATCATCGAATACCTGGAGGAGCGTTATCCACAGGTGCCGCTGCTCAGCGCCGACCTGACGGTGCGCGCCCATGAGCGTGGCGTCGCCGCGCTGATCGGTTGCGATATTCACCCCCTGCACAACGTCAGCGTGCTCAACAAATTGCGGCAGTGGGGCCACGATGAAACGCAGGTGACGGAGTGGATCGGGTACTGGATCAGCCAGGGATTGGCGGCCGTGGAGCAGTTGATGGGTGACGACGGCTATTGCTTCGGTGCAGCGCCGGGGCTGGCGGATGTGTACCTGATCCCGCAGTTGTACGCGGCTGAGCGGTTCAATGTGTCTTTGCAGGCGTATCCACGGATTCGTCGGGTCGCGGCATTGGCGGCTGGGCATCCAGCGTTCCAACAGGCGCACCCGGCGAATCAGCCGGATACCCCCTGAGGGCTTCACACGGTTCTGAAAACCAGGTGATCCCCTGTGGCGAGGGAGCTTGCTCCCGCTGGGACGCGAAGCGTCCCCAAGCTTTTCGGCGGTTGCTGCGCAACCGAGCGGGAGCAAGCTCCCTCGCCACAGGGCCGTCATCGCTCCTGAACAAAGTCCCCGGCTCAGTGCACAACCGAATTCGGCGGCAAATGCCCCAGCCGCTCGGTCAACCGGATTCGCTGGATCGGATCGTCGCTGAGCATCAGGGCATGCTCCAGGTCGAAGCGCTCGGCGTTGGGGCAATCGAGTCGCTGGTACAGGCTGGCGCGGGCCAGGTAGTCGGCGGCGCTGGCGTTGCCCAGTTCCAGTACCCGTTCGGCGTCGATCAAGGCGGCGATGTAATCGTCGTTCGCCAGATGCAGTTGACGCAGGTTGCGCGACAGGCGCTGCAGCATCTGCATCGGCTCGGCATTGACCAGGTGTTCAGCCTTGAGCTGCATGTTCGCGCCGTATTGGCGCTGTAGCAGTTCCCGACAGTCATTGGGGTACAACCGACGGCCGCCGCACGGATCGAGCAGGTGATCGGCGCCGGGTACCTTCAACAGGAAATGTCCGGGGAAATTGACACCGACCATCGGAATTTCCAGGCCTCGGGCCAGTTCCAGGGCAATCAGCCCGAGAGCCAGGGGCTGCCCGCGTTTGCGTGCCAGGACTTTGTCCAGCAACGCTGCTCGTGGTCGCAGAGGCGTGAAGTCGTCCTGGGCGAAGCCCAAGTCATTGAGCCGTCGCAGCAAGGGCTGGCCCAGTTCGCTGACAGGCAGCATCGGCAGGCCATGGCTGACCCGCTGTTGCAGCTCCTTGAAATCCTTCAGCAAGGCCGGTACGTCGACCTCGCGATCATGTTCGGCAGCGATCCACAGCGCCGCTTCGAACAGCGCCGGTGGGGAGCGGTGCAGACAATCAAAAAAGGCTTGGCGCGGTTTCATCGAACTCTCCGGGCTACGCTCCCGTTTTAGCCCTGCCGTGGATTTTCGTCCAGTCTCGGACAGAGGCTATGACAGGTTATGCCGAAAAAGACTGAGCACCGTGGCGACTTATTCCTGCGTGCTCCAGCAAATTTCGACTGCGCGCCTATACTGGCGAAACAAACAAAAGTGATTCGGGAGCCTTTCGATGTTTGCTCTCATGCAAAGCTCCCGCCTTGAATCGCTGCACCTAAGCGTAGACCCGGCAACCGGGTTGAAGGCGGTGATTGCCATTCATTGCAGTCGTCCGGGGCCCGCCCTGGGGGGTTGTCGTTATCTTGCCTACCCCGACGACGAAAGTGCCGTGGCCGATGCCGTACGCCTGGCCCAAGGCATGAGTTACAAGGCGGCGCTGGCCGGCTTGCCGGTGGGTGGCGGGGTGGCGGTGATCATGCGCCCCGCCCATGTCGAGAGTCGGGCAGCGTTGTTCGAAGCCTTTGGTCGTTGTATCGAGCAGTTGGACGGTCGCTATATCACGGCCATCGACAGCGGCACGTCAGTGGCCGACATGGATTGCATCGCCCAGCAGACTCGCCATGTCACCAGCACCACCGCCTCGGGAGACCCTGCGCCCCACGCGGCGATGGGGGTTTTTGCCGGTATTCGTGCCACCGCCATGGCCCGCCTGGGCAGCGATAACCTCGAAAGCCTGCGGGTGGCGATCCAGGGCCTGGGCAACGTCGGTTATGCCCTGGCCGAACAACTGCACGCCGCAGGTGCCGAGCTGCTGGTCAGTGACATTGACCCAGGCAAGGTGCAATTGGCGATGGAGCAACTCGGCGCCCATCCGATCGCCAACGACGCGCTGCTCAGCACGCCCTGCGACATCCTTGCTCCTTGCGGGCTGGGTGGGGTGCTCAACAGCCAAAGCGTGGCACAACTGCGCTGCTCGGCCGTTGCCGGCTCGGCCCATAATCAGTTGAGCAACCTGCAAGTGGCCGACCAGTTGGAAAGACGTGGAATCCTCTATGCGCCGGACTATGTGATCAACTCCGGTGGCCTGATCTACGTCGCCCTGAAACATCGCGGCGAAGAGCTGTCGACGATCACCGCGCACTTGTCGAAGATCGGTGCCCGGCTCACGGAAGTCTTTGCCCATGCCCAGGCGGAGAAGCGCTCACCGGCCCGGGTGGCCGATGAGCTGGCGGAGCGTTTGTTGTACCGCTGAAAAGCCAATTGTGGGAGCGAGCAAGCTCGCTCCCACAGGTTTTTTCTGGTGCTCCCAGACTGACTATTCCCGCCAACAAAACACCAACCCTGTGGCGAGGGAGCTTGCTCCCGCTCGGCGGCGCAGCCGTCGTAAAACCGGCTGGCGCGGTCTGCCTGAACGGTCGCGGTGATCCAATGGGGCCGCTTCGCAGCCCAGCGGGAGCAAGCTCCCTCGCCACGGTTTGTGCTCGCCTCTATTGCATTGCGCTTAACCGACGGATGTTGGCTTACCTCAACAGATACACCGGAAAGCATTCGCACAAATGCATCACTCGACGCCGGGTGTTGTCCAGGCGTGCTGCGTTGTCCGGCTGTTCCAGCAGGTCGGCGATCAAGTTCGCGACTTCGGCACATTCCGCCTCACCAAAGCCACGGGTGGTCAGCGCCGGCGTGCCGATGCGAATGCCGCTGGTGATGGCCGGTTTCTGCGGATCGTTGGGGATCGCGTTTTTATTCAAGGTGATATGGGCGCTTTCCAGCAACGCTTCGGCGTCTTTGCCGGTGATGTTCATCGAGCGCAGATCGAGCAGGAACATGTGGCAATCGGTACCGCCGGACACCACCCGCAAGCCGCGTCGGGTCAGGACGTCGGCCATGACGCGGGCGTTGTCGATCACCCGCTGCTGGTAATGCTTGAACCCGTCGCCCAAGGCTTCGTTGAACGCCACGGCCTTGGCGGCGATGACGTGCATCAGCGGGCCGCCCTGGTACACCGGGAAAATCGTCTTGTCGAGCAGGGCACCATATTGCGCCTTGGCCAGAATCAGGCCGCCGCGCGGGCCGCGCAAGGTCTTGTGGGTGGTGGAGGTGATGAAGTCGGCGATGCCAACCGGCGACGGATAGACGCCCGCGGCGATCAAGCCGGCGTAGTGCGCCATGTCCACCATCAGGTAGGCACCGATTTCATCGCAGATCTTGCGAAAGCGCTGGAAGTCGATGGTCCGCGAATAGGCCGAGGCCCCGGCGATGATCATCTTCGGCCGGTGTTCCCTGGCCAGGGCTTCCATTTCTTCGTAGTCGAGGGTTTCGGTTTCCGTGTCCAGGCCATAGGAAAATGCCCGGTAGATCTTGCCGGAAAAATTCACCGAGGCGCCGTGGGTCAGGTGGCCGCCATGGGCCAGGGACATGCCCAGGATGGTATCGCCGGGTTCAAGTACCGCCAGGAAAACCGCCTGGTTGGCTTGGGAGCCGGAGTGCGGCTGCACGTTGACGTATTCGCAGTTGAACAGCTTGCGAGCGCGTTCGATGGCCAGGTTCTCGATTTCATCGACGACCTTGCAGCCGCCGTAGTAACGCTTGCCCGGATAGCCTTCGGCGTATTTGTTGGTGAGCACGGAACCCTGGGCCTGGAGCACTTCCTCGCTGACATAGTTTTCCGAAGCGATCAGCTCCAGGTGGGTTTCCTGGCGGTTGCGCTCGCGGTCGATCAGGCGGGCAAGGGTGGGGTCGAAATTTTGCAGGCTCATGGTGCGATTCCCTAGATAAGCGCCTCGGCCAGCGGCGCAGTCACGTGATGCGGCAACACCCGTGGCTGGCTTTTGGTCGAGTCGGATAGAAAAATGGAGGTGTCTTTCAAACCGCTGCCGGTGATCAGGATCACGGCGGTTTGCGGTGTGTCGGGGTGTGTTTCGGCGTACTTGAGCAGACCGGCGAAGGCACTGGCGGCGCCGGCTTCTGGAAACACGCCGGTGCTGGCGGCCAATCTCGAGGCGGCGGCGACAATGCTCGGATCGCTGACACAGATGAACTCACCGCCGCTGGCGGTGACCGCACGCATGGCCTTGAGGCGATCACGCGGCAGCGCCACATTGATGCTGCTGGCCAGGCTGGTGGGGGGGCGGCGCTCGGTTTTCTGCATCGAGCGGTCGTTGCGCCAGGCGCGGTACATGAAGTTGCTGTGCTCGGCCTGCACGCCGATCAGGCGAGGGATGCGTTCGATCCAGCCCAATTGCAGCAAGTCGAAAAAGCCTTTGTAGACCGAGCCCAGGATGCAACCGTTGCCGACGGGCACGAACACCAGGTCCGGCACTTGCCAGTGGAGTTGTTCGCACATCTCGAAGGCGACGGTCTTCTTGCCTTCGCTCATGTACGAGTTGATCCCGGTGGTGCGGTTGTACCAGCCGTGCTCTTGGCAGGCGTTGAGACATTGTTCGAAGGCTTCGTCATATTGCCCGTCGACCAGCACGATCTCGGCGCCGTAGCCCTGCATCTGCGCGAGCTTTTCACGGGGCGCGCTCTTGGGCAGGTAAATGACGTTGTGCAAGCCCAGGCTGGCGCTCATCCCGGCCAATGCCGAAGCGGCATTGCCGGTGCTGGCCACTGCCACGGTGCGTGCACCGGATTGCAGGGCGTGGGCTACCGCCAGGGCGCTGGCGCGATCCTTCAACGACCCGGTCGGTTGCCGCGATTCGTCTTTTACGAAGACTTTGATCCGGGCGCCCTTGCCGAGCAATTCCGGGCGCGAGTACAGCGGCGTGTTACCCACCAGTAACGGTGGAATGAACTGCGTCGAGCTCAACGGCATCAAGCGGTCATAGCGCCACATGCCACGGGCGTGGTCATGGGCCAGGCTGTCCCGGGACCATTCGCGCTTGAGTGCCGGGTAATCGTAAAGCGCGTCCAGGGCACCATCGACTTTGCAATGAGGGCAGTAATAGCTGACCTCATGGGGCTGGTAGCTTCGATCGCAAACCAGGCACTGCAATACATACTCTCTGTACGAATTTTTCATGTCACCCTCCGAAAGTACGCTGTGCTGGTGCTTTCCTTGCCAACGTCGGTCCAGCTCACCAGACCGACGGGCACTCCGCTGACAGAAGGTGTTTCAGATCACCATGATGGCGTCGATGGCAACCAGGGTGTTGCGTGCCAGTGCACTGGCGCCCGCGGTGGTGCGGGCCGGGTAGGGCTTGGTGAAGTACTCTTCCATGACGCGGTTGAGGGTCGGGAACTCACTCAAGTCAGTGATGAACGCCGTGACCTTGACCACGTTCGCCAGGGTGCCACCTGCCGCTTCGGCCATTTGCACCAGGTTGTCGAGGGTCTGGCGCAGTTGGCCTTCGAAATCCTTGGCCAGCACTTCGTTGTTCAGCGCCGAGACCGGGGTCTGTGCCGACAGGTAGATGGTCTGCCCGTGGCTGACCTTGATGCCCTGGGAATAGGTACCCAGCGGCAATGGCGCCTTGTCGGTGAAAATGACGTTCTCTTCGCCCAGGAAAGGTTTGGCGGCGGGCTGGATTTGAGCGGTGGTTTGCATAGTGACGTTCCTTGTTAAGTGGGATGGGGGTTAGTGCAAATCGGCAACCTGCTTGACGGCCTGGCTGGAAAATTCCTCATCGCGGCAACGGGCCGGGGAAAAATGCTGATAGTTGAGCTGCAGCGCCGCCAGGTCGTCCGGCATCGCGATGCCCAGCGCCGCATGGCTGCACAGGCGTGCAATGGCGGGCGCAGCCTGGATGCCGTAGCCACCGAGGGCGGCGAGCCAGATAAAACTCTCTTGCTGTGGGTCCTGGCCGAGCACCGGCGAGCGGTCGGCGACGAAGGTTCGAAGGCCCGCCCATTTGTTGATGATCGAACGCGGACGCAGGCGCGTGGTGTTTTGCAGGCGATCCATGGTGATGGCCAGGTCAAGCTCTTCCGGCAGTGCGTCGCAGGGCAACGAAGGGCTTTCATCGCAGGGGGAGACGATCAGCCGCCCGGCTTCAGGCTTGATGAAAATGTCCTCGTCGACCGTGCCCAGGTAGGGCGTGTGGTGCACGTCGCACTGTGGATCGACCGCCAGTACGGTGCGCCGCAATGGTCGGACACCGACCTTGGGCACGCCGCAGCGCTCGGCGAATTCATCGGCCCAGGCACCGGCGGCGTTGACCACGATGGCTGCTTGCAATTGCTGGCCGTCCTGGGTGTGCAAGCGCCAGTGCCCGTCGCGATATTCGCCGCGCAGCACTTCGGTCTCGCGCTTGATCACGCCACCGCGGGCCCGCAGCCCACCGAGGTAGGCGCCGTGGATGCCATGCACATCCAGATCGAAGGCGCTGGGCTCGTAGATCCCGGCGCTCCAGGCGCCTTCGGCGAGGTAGGGGACCAGCTCCTGCACTTGCTTGTCGTCGAGCAGCTCGGCCGTGGGCACTTGCCCCAGGACGGCGCTGAAACGCGCTTTGAGTTTGTCCACCCGTGCCGCCTGGGCCACGATCAGCGCGCCCCGGGGCGACCATAGCGGATGCTCGGCCAGGCCCTCGGGCGGGTTCTCGAAAAAGCGCCGGGATGCGCAGGTCAGTGAGCGGATCTGTTGGTTGCCGTAGCTTTCCATCGAGATCGCGGCTGAACGCCCCGTGGTGTGATAGGCCAGTTGCTGTTCCTGTTCGAGCAGGCAGACGCTGCCATGGGCTGCCAACTCATAAGCGGCAGACACGCCGGCGATGCCGCCACCCACCACAATGAAGTCGTAACGAGTGGTCATGGTCGGCTGCCCTCGGCAATAACGGCGGCTTTGCGTTCGCGGGTGTAGGTCAGCACGAAGTGCGCCACGAGGCCGAAGATCAAGCCCCAGAACGCGGCGGCCAGGCCGAGGAAACTCATGCCCGAAGCCGTTACCAGGAAGGTGATCAGTGCCGCTTCGCGTTGTTTCTCGTCAGCCATGGCGCCGGTCAGCCCGGCACTGATCGCGCCGAACAAGGCGAGACCGGCGAGGGAAGCGATCAATTCTTTCGGCAGTGCGGAGAACACCGAGGCCAGGGTGGCGCCAAAGGTACCCATCAGAATGTAGAACACCCCGCAGGCGATCCCGGCCATGTAGCGTTTGTCGCGGTCTTCGTGGGCTTCGCGGCCGGTGCAGATCGCTGCGGTAATGGCCGCCAGGTTCAAACCGTGGGAACCGAACGGGGCCATCAGGATCGAGCCAATCGCGGTGACCGAAATGATCGAGCGTGCTGGCGTGTTGTAGCCCGAGGTGCGCAATACCGCCATGCCTGGCACGTACTGGCCGGTCAAGGTCACCAGCGCCAGGGGCAGGCCGATGTTGATGATTGCATGCCAGTTCCATTCAGGGGCGATGAAGACCGGTTGGGCCACGGCGATGGTGATCGAGGTGCTGTTGAGTTCACCGAACGAGGCGGCCACCGCGCAACCGACGATCAGCACCGACAGGATCGCGTAGCGTGGCGAAAAGCGCTTGAAGATCAGGTACGCCGCGATCATCGCCAACACCAGCGCCGGCTGCAGTTTGATCGACGTGAACAGCTCGGCGCCGAAGCGGAACAGGATCCCGGCGAGCATGGCGGCGGCAATGGCCTTGGGCAGGCGGCTCATCAGTTTGTCGAACGCACCGGACAGGCCGACCAACGCGATGATCATCGACGCCACCACATAGGCACCGATGGCCTGGGGCAGGGTCACGGTGGGCAGCATCGACACCAGTAACGCTGCACCCGGTGTCGACCACGCGGTGATGACCGGAACACGCAGGCGCCAGCTCAGGAACAGGCCGGTAATCCCGCTGCCAATGGAAATGGCCCAGATCCATGAAGACACCACGTCATTGGGCAGGTGCGCTTCCTTGGCTGCCTGGAACACGATGATGAGTGGGCCTGCGTAGGAAATGATCACGGCGATGAAGCCCGCGATGATCGCCGACAGAGATAGATCCTTTCTGAATGTGTCCATGATGTCTCGACTTGGCGCGACAGAAGCGCGCAGTGAATGATTGAGTCGATTGCTTCGATTCGAGATCAGTGTATTTGAATGAATTGAGTTGATTCAATAGGGAGCGGGATTGTTACGAGATATTTTTCTGCCATGACAGGCTATTTTTGCGATTTTTATGAATTAACTATTTGATTTTAAATAATATTATTTCTAATAAATTTTTCTTCATGTCGCATTGAAAAACGATTCAATAATCGTATCAATCGATTCAATGTGTCGATTGTGTCGAATTATTAGTTGCCTAACCTCCATGTGATATGCTCGGATATTCATCATTTCTACGATGGGCAGTGATCATTCATGTGGGTTCCCCAGCTAAGCGAGTTCAGCCAACCGATGTATTTGTCGATTGCCGATGCGTTGGCGCGCGATATCAACAACGGCGTGCTGAACGAGGGCGATCGCCTGCCGACCTTGCGGGAGTTGGCCACCACCTTGAATGTCACGCCGGGCACCATCAGTCGGGCCTATAGCGAGGCCCATCGGCGTCGGTTGGTGCAGGGGGAGGTGGGGCGTGGCACTTACGTGCTCAACCAGAAGCAGCTGGAGCTGCCGGCCAGCAACAGTGCCGCCGCGCCACTGAACCTGGGGCAATCCGAACTGCTCGATCTTTCGATCATCAAGCCCTACAGCGAAACCCTGGAGTACTGGTTGCGTGGCGCCCTGGTGGGCATGGCCAAGAGCACCGATTTCGCTCGCGCACTGGATTACGCGCCGGATGGCGGTCACCCGGCGCATCGCGAGGCGGGGGCGCAATGGTTGCGTCATTCATTGCCCGACGCGCAATGGCAGCAAGTGGTGATTACGGCAGGGGCCCAGCATGGCTTGATGGTGGCGATGAGCGCCCTGACCAACGCCGGTGACCTGGTGCTCTGCGAAGCGCTTTGCTACCCGGGCATCATTTCCCTGGCCCACGGTCTTGAGCGTCGCCTGCGTGGCGTGCCAATGGATGACGAAGGCATCATTCCCGAAGCGTTGCGCGAGCTGTGCCTGCGAGAGAAGCCGGCGATGCTGGTCTGCGTGGCGACTTGCCAGAATCCGACGGCGGCGATCATGTCGCAGAAGCGCCGGGCCCAGATCGCCGCGCTTGCCGAGGAATTCGACTTCATCATCCTGGACGATGATATCTATGGCTTCCTGGCCACCGATCCGTCGATCAAGCCGCTGTCGGCCTTTGCGCCGGACCGTTCGGTGTACCTGACCAGCCTGTCGAAATCGGTCATGCCGGCGCTTCGCGTCGGTTATATCTACAGCCCGCCAAAACTGCTGTCGCGCCTGACCTCGATGGTGCGCAGCAGCGTCTGGATGCCGTCGCCATTGACCGCGCAGTTGGCCAGCAATGTGATTACCGAAGGCCTGGACAAGAAACTGATTCGCATCCAGCGCAACGAGGCGGCGGGGCGACAAGCGATCGCCCGGGAAATCTTTGCCAATTTCGAGCTCAAGACCCAGCCATATTCCTATCACGTCTGGTTGACGCTGCCGGAGCCATGGACCAGCGATGAGTTCACCATGCTCGCCCGGGCCAACGGCGTATTGGTGCTCAGCGGCACCCAGTTCCAGGCTGAGCGCTCAGGCACCACTCGCTGTGTACGGCTGGTGTTGATGTCCCCCACCAGCCAGGACGAACTGCGTTTCGCCCTGACCAAGCTGGCGAGCCTGATCGATTCGGATCCGCGCCGTTATTACTGAAAAGATCGCAGCCTTCGGCAGCTCCCGCACGGTGTATTCCCTGTGTGAGCTGCCGAAGGCTGCGATCTTTTTAGTTATTCGTTCGACGGATTGAGCAGTTCGGACAAGGCGTCCGGCTGGCTCTTGAACGCCTTGGCGAACACATCACGATTCTTCGCCATGTAGATCCCGGCTTCCTCGACCTGTTGCTCGCTCAGCGATGGAACGGCTTTTTGCAACACTTCTGCCAGCAATTCGGCGAGTTCCAGCATTTTGTCATGACGGTCAGCTTCGGCTTTATCCATGAACAAGCGCTCCAGATCTCGGCTGCTGCGGTATACCACTTCGACGGCCATTCACCACCTCACATGCCTTCACATTGGTTGTCTTTGTGACTACTGTATTTATATACAGGCAAAAGAATAAGCGAATCCTGTTGCTTTGGATAGTGGCTTTTTAATGTAGACCGGTTTCGGCATGTGAGGGCAAAGCTTGTGGGAGAAAAGCTGGTGTGGGAGCTTGCTCGCGATACGGCGAATGAAGCTCCCAAAAGTGCCGGATACCAGCCTATCGCCATCTCACCTTCAGTCGCTGGCCTTTTTTCTGCATGCAGAACAACCGTCACGTCCAACCCGCATCATCCGGTCGAGTCGACCTAAGGAAACTACATCGTGAAAATCAACTGGGCCGAGACCCTGCGCCAGAACGTCCATCAACTGGCCGAGTCCCTGGGGAACCTGTTCGTCGAGACCTTCCATTACCTGGCCCTGTTCGCCATTGGTGCGGTGACCGCGTGGGCGGCGGTGATGGAATTCTTGCAGATGATCGAAGCAGGACACATCAAGATCGATGACATCCTGCTGCTGTTCATCTATCTGGAATTGGGGGCGATGGTCGGGATCTACTTCAAGACCAACCACATGCCGGTGCGGTTTTTGATCTACGTGGCGATCACGGCGCTGACGCGGCTGCTGATTTCCAACGTTTCCCATCACAGCCCGCCAGACCTGGGGATCATCTACTTGTGCGGTGGCATCCTGCTGCTGGCGTTTGCGATCCTGGTGGTGCGCTACGCTTCGTCGCAGTTCCCCTCGGTGAAGATCGAGCACCCGCACCGCAAGGTCGGCGCGGGTTCCAGCGAACATGCCGAGGTGGAGAAAGGAGAAATCTAGATCCCGGCGGCAGAGGGCGCCGGCCCCTGTGCGTGCGGTGGCGGCAGCTTGATACTGTCACCGCCGGTCATGGCTTCGAGGATGGCCACGGCGCTGTGGCCCTGCTCAATGGCGATGCCGAACTGAATGCTTTGCACCAGGCGCTTGAGACGCTCCGGGTCGTTGCGCTGCAGGGCGCTGATCATGCGTTTGGCGACGATGCGCCCGCTCTTGGACAGGGTCAGCATGATGCTGCCGTCCAGGCCCTGAATGCTCAGGTTGATTTGATAATGCGGCGCAAAGGCGTCGGTAATGATCTGAAAAGGGTTGTCCATGATGCGTCACCGCCTGATTGAACGTGCAGTTGTTGACCGGCCATGATCGGGATTAGTTCGCAACGCCGGACCACCGGCCATTCCATGATCGTGTTCAGCTCAAGATTCCAGGGGCCAGGCAGGCCTCAGGATCAAAAGATCGCAGCCTGCGACAGCTCCTACAGGGAGTTAGCAAGTGGCATGCCGGAAAAACTGTCGGACAATGATCACGGAGCCTGGGCGCCGAACGCTCTGGAATGCGGCTGTGGTCGCTGCCCGTTTCGGGGCAATAACGCGCGGATGTTCGCTGACGGTGCAGGTGGGGAGGCGATTTACGGTGGGTAGGCAGGGCAGGGGCAACTCCCGACATTAACAGCGCTTTTGCCTGTTGTCTGGCTTTATTTGCGTATGAATATTTATCTTTTTTTAGGGGTTGAATTGTTCTTCCGCCAGCCCGACTCTGTATTCAAGGGGCCGTTGCATCAACGTCGACGGCCCCCGGCGAGCTAGCTGAAATAAGGGATGAACTATGCAAATCCAAGTCAATAGCGATAACCATATTCAAAGCAGCATCCGACTGGAGGAGTGGGTACGTACTACCATCGAAAGCACGCTCGAACGTTATGAAGAGGACCTGACACGGGTTGAGGTTCATTTGCGAGACGAGAACGGCGACAAGCCGGGTCCCCATGACCTGCGTTGCCAGCTTGAAGCACGGCCGAAGGGTCATCAGCCAATTTCCGTGACGCACAAGGCCGAATCGCTGGAACTGGCGATCGAAGGCGCGGCCACCAAACTTGAAAATGCCCTGGAGCATTTGTTCGGCAAACTGCGCGGCAAGCGCGCCGCCGTTGCGACACCGACCGAATCCGTTGCCTTGGCCGATGCGCTATTGGAAGAAGAATTCCTGGAGAACGAACGGGCCGCCCTCAACGGCTGAGCCCGATCGCTTGAAGTCACTCACCGAACGGGCCTGCAATCGCAGGCCCGTCTTGTTTCAGCGGTTCACCGTAGCCCCGAATCAAAACGCCACGGACGTCTGCACATACACCGTGCGCGGTTCCCCCACGTACTTGCCTCGGTTGTTGTCGTCGAACGAGCGGGTGAAGTATTGGGTATTGAAGATGTTCTTCACGCCCACCGCCACGTTCAGGTCCGACAGTTGCGGGCCGAAATCATAGGCAGCGCGGCTGCTGAACAGCATGTAGCCGGGGATATTGCCGGTACTGCCGTCGGCGCTTTCAGCCCGGGTGTTGGCGTTGTCGGCAAACTGCGCGCTCTGATAGGTGCTGTCCAGGTTCAGCTTCCACGGCCCGTCCGTATAACCCACGCCCAGTGTGCCTTTGTGCTTCGAAGAGAATGGCACGCGGTTGCCTTTGTTCGGTCCGTCTTCACGAATGGTGGCATCGACGAAGGCATACGTGGCATACACGTCGAAACCGGCCAGTGCAGGGCTCAGGCCATCAAGGGCGTAGTTGATGCTGGTTTCGATGCCTTGGTGGCGAGTCTCGCCTCGGGCGATCACCGAATCGTTGGTCTGATTGCTTTCATACTGGTTGTCGAAGTTGATCAGGAACGCGCCGATCTCCGCCCGCAGGTTGCCATCGTCATAGCGGGTGCCAAGCTCCCAGGTGCGGGCCTTTTCCGGTTTCACTTCGCCGCTGCTGACACGGTTGGGCATCTGGCTGTACTGCACACTGCCGAACGAGCCTTCGGTGTTGGCATACAGATTCCACTCATCGGTCAGGTGATACAGCACGTTCAATGCCGGCAAGGCCGTGTTGTAGTCGCCCTTGTACTTCACATTCGTCAGGTTGTTGGTCTGCTGGGATTCGATCATTTCGTAGCGAACACCCGGCGTGATGGTCCATTTTCCGATGTCGATCCGGTCATCGATGAAAAATGCATTGGCCTCGGTGCCCCCGCGCGTATCACGGTCGTTGCGGCTGGAGGTTGTCGGCAATTCGTTGCTGGCGATCGGCGTGCGGTATCGCAGTTCGTGGCCGGCCTCGTTGATGTAGCGATAGCCGATGCCAACCTCGTGGCTGGTCGGGCCGAGGTCGAAACCCTGGGCGAAACGGGTTTCCAGGCCGCGTACCCAATATTCACGGGGTGACAGGGACAGGAAGGTGCCTTGGTCCAGGTAGCCGCTGCGCAAGGTCTTGGTGAAGAACGTGCTGGCGGTGAATTCCCGGCGGTCCTGTTGGTAGCGGTAGCCGACATTGACCAGGGTGCGACGGCCCCAGAAGCGGTCGTTCGGACGCGTGGATTGATACGGGTCGGCATCGTAGTCGGCCACATTCAGGCCGCCGGGCATGTCGGCCTCGCCTTCGTAATACTGGGCCATGGCATTGAAACTGTTGGCCTCGTCCAACTGGTAGTTGCCCTTGAGGATCAGGTCATCGATTTGTGTGTCGCTATGTTCGCGCCAGTCGCCGCCGCGGGTGCCGGAATACAGCAGGGCACCGCCCAAGCCGTTGTCGGCGGTGCCGCCGGCCAGCAGATTGGAGGAGGTCTTGAAGCCGTCATGGCTGGAGGACGGGCTCGTCTCGGTCTGCAAGCCCCCTTTTATCGTGGGTGCATCGGGAATCGCCCGCGTCACGAAGTTGACCACGCCGCCGACGTTCTGTGGGCCGTAGCGCACCGCGCCGCCGCCGCGCACGACATCTACCGCGTCCATGTTACCCATGCTGACCGGCGCGAACGATAGCTGCGGTTGGCCGTAAGGTGCGAAAGGCACCGGGATGCCGTCCATCAGCACCGTGGAGCGTGAAGCCAGGCGAGGGTTGAGCCCGCGAATACCGAAGTTCAGCGCCATGTCATGGCTGCCGGTGCCATTGTTTTCCGGTGCATTGACGCCGGGAATGCGATTGAGCACATCCCGCGCCTGCGTCGCACCCTGGCGTTCGAACGTTTCACGGCGGATAACGTCACGGGCGCCGGGGTGTTCGAAGACATTGGCCTGCGCGGCGTCGCCGAGCCAGTCTCCGACCACGGTGGTGGTGCCGATGTCCAGCGCGGTGGTGGTGGCCGGCTGCAGGCTGAAGGCATTATCTCCCTCGGGCCGGGCTTGCAGGCCTGTGCCTTCGAGCAGCGCACTGAGCCCTTGCTCTGGGCTGTAGCTGCCTTCCAGGCCACGACTCTGCAGACCAGCGGTCGTCTGCGAGCCGAAGGAAATCAACACCCCGGCCTCCCGCCCGAACTGATTGAGGGCATTTTCCAGTGATGACGGCGCGATGTGATAGGCCTTGGCATCTGCAGCCTGTACACAAGGCAGTGCGACGAAACTCAAGCTGGCCCCCAGGAGCCATTGACGCACGGTACGGGCGAGCGGGGTGAGGCGGGTAGGTTGCTGCGGCATGGATGAGGATCCCGAGAAGGTTGTATCGAAGTGGCTTTCCTTCTCTGTCACCCGAGTCCGGGAAAACGGCTCACGGTTGCGTGTTTTTTTCTGGCAAGACGATCATGGTTCAAGCGCGAGCCTCGACCGAGACCCAATAGCGAGTAAAGCGGCGTACGTTTACCGGCAGGCTGACCTCCAGCAGATCGAGGATTCGTTCGCTGTTGTCCAGCGGATAAGTTCCGGAGATCAACAGGTTGGCGACCGCCTCGTCGCAGCGCAATTGGCCGCGGCGATACCGGCCGAGTTCGTCGAGAAAGTCCGCCAGGCGCATGTGCGCGGCTATCAGCATGCCCTCCGTCCAGGCACCGCTGTTGGCATCCAGCGCCGTGGCGGGCCCGGCGCCGTTGATGCCAAGGCTCAGTTGCCGTGATGTGCCCAGCAACGACGACGGGCCGTTTCGGCTGCGAATGTCCACCTCGCCGTCAAACACCGCCACTTGGGTGTGTTCCGGATATTCACGTACGTTGAACCGGGCGTTGCGGCTTTCCAGCCGGCCATGGGCGGTCAGTACATACAGGGGCCTGGGGTCCCGGGCCGCAGTCAACAACAGTTCACCCTCCAGCAGGCGGATCAAGCGACGTTGAGCGTCGAAGCGAACGTCGACCGCGCTGCCGCTGTTGAGCTGCAACTGGCTGCCGTCATCCAGCATCAGGCGACGCCGTTCGCCCACCGGGCTGCGGAAATCGGCCATCAAGGGTGGCAGCCATTGGCGCTCACGCAGGCCCCAGGCCAACGTTGAGCCGGCCCCCAGTACCAGCAACGTCTTGAGTGCCCGCCGCCGCATGGCGGACTTCGGTGCATTGAGGGCCGCATGGGCTAGCGCAGGGGATACGCTACGCAGCCGTTGATTGACCCGTTGGATATGTTCCCAGGCGCGGCGATGTTCGCTATGGGCATCGAGCCATTGCTCCCAGGCTTGCTGCTGGCGGGTGTCGAGTGGACCTTGCTGTATTTCCAGGAGCCAGTGCACGGCCTGCTCGGCAACTTGGGCGCTGACGTCAGGTGCGCCATTGATCGACGGGGTCATAAAGCAAAGTAGCAGCGCATCGCTGCCTTGTTCAGATGGCGCTTGACCGTTGCCAGGGAAATCCCCAGTTCACGGGCGATTTCGTTGTAGGTCAGGCCATCGACCTGGGCCAGCAGAAACGCCTGCTTGACCGCTCGCGGCAACCCATCGAGCAGTTGATCCAGTTCCGTCAGGGTTTGCAGGATGATTGCCCGTTCTTCCTCCGACGGCGCCACCTGCTCCGGCAGTTGGGCGAGGGTGTCGAGGTAGGCGCGCTCCAGGTCCTGGCGGCGGTAATGGTTGAACAGTACGCGCTTGGCAATAGTCGTAAGGAACGCGCGGGGTTCCAGGACAGGCTGCGGATCGCGCGTCGTCAGTACGCGCATGAACGTGTCCTGCGTCAGGTCGGCGGCACTGTCGGGGCAGCCGAGTTTTCTTCGCAACCAGCTGTTGAGCCAACTGTGATGGGCGTTGTAGAGCACTTCGACGGTGTGTGCAGGCGGCAACGAGGAACATCCCGACAGCGCTAAGCTGTGCTAGAGAACAAGAATTGTTCGCATTGTAGGGGCGCGGCAGTGGCTACGGCAATCGGGATCAGTGCCTGGTTGTTTCATTTGACCGGAGCGCGGTGGTGCCTAGCGCAAGAATGCCTGTCGATATTCCCCGGGGCTTGCCCCCAAGGTCTGGCGAAAACGATTGGTGAAGTGGCTGGCGCTGGCAAATCCGCAGGCCAGCGCCACGTCGCCCAGCGGTTGTGAGGTGGTGCGCAGCAAATGCCGCGCGCAGGTCAAGCGTCTGGCCAGCACATATTGATGAGGAGGCAGTCCGAAGCTCTCGCGGAACATCCGCGCGAAGTGGTATTCGGACAACGCACACAACGCCGCCAATTGGCCGAGGCTGATGGCATCGGCCAAGTGGCTGTCGACGTAATCCACCAGCAACCGCCGCTGATGAGCGGCCAGGCCGCCTTTGAGGCGAAGTCCCTGGCGTTGGCCGACCTGGCTGAGCAGCAGGTGATTGAGCAAGTCATGGGCCAGGCTGGTGGTCAGCAGGCGTTCACCGGGTTCGTCCCAGTTCAGCGCGATCAACTGGCGAAAACGCTGTGCCTGTCGCGGGTCGTCGAGGAAGGTCTCTTCGTGCAGTTGCACCTGCCGGGGTTCGCGGTCCAGTAGCGTGATGCACCCAAGGGCGAATTGTTCAGCGCTGAAATACAGATGGGCGAGGCGAATGTCGCCGTTAATGACCCAGGCCGATTCATGTCCGGCGGGCAGTACGCAAAGTTTGCCCGGCGCCCCTGTGGTATCGGGCCGCTCGCGGCGAAACGTACCGGTGCCGCCAGCGATGTAGCACGACAGCGTATGGTGCGTTGGCGCCTCGTAGTCCCGGGCGTCGTGGTGGTTGCTCCACAAAGCGGCCGCCATGCCGTCCCCGAGCTCGGCGCTGTGCTCCAGGCGAGCATTGGGCGAGCTGTTGAGGGCTTGAAAGACTTGTAGGGTTTGCAGTGTGGACATGATCGGTTCTCCAACGCTTGCATCCTACTCTGTCGGTCGATCCGTGCCAGCCTGTCAGCCGACAAAACCGCAAGTTTACGCAAGCGCCGGGTCAATGGCAGCGGGACACTGAGCGTCATTGTCAGGAGCCGTCACCATGAACCTCTCGTTGTACCTGCTTACCGTGCTCATCTGGGGCACCACCTGGATTGCCCTGAAATTGCAGTTGGGCGTCGTCGCCATTCCCGTGTCGATTGTCTATCGCTTCGGCCTTGCAGCCCTGATCCTGTTTGCGATGCTCTTGCTCAGCCGGCGCTTGCAGGTGATGAATCGGCGCGGCCATTTGATTTGCGTTGCCCAGGGCCTGTGCTTGTTCTGCATTAATTTCATGTGCTTCCTGACTGCCAGCCAGTGGATTCCCAGTGGGTTGGTCGCTGTGGTGTTTTCCACCGCCACGCTCTGGAACGCCCTCAATGCCCGCGTGTTCTTCGGTCAGCGGATTGCCCGTAACGTGCTGTTGGGGGGCGGCCTGGGGCTTTCGGGGCTGGCCTTGCTGTTCTGGCCGGAACTGGCCGGCCACAGCGCAAGCCCGCAAACGGTGCTCGGTTTGGCACTGGCGCTGCTGGGGACGTTGTGTTTTTCGGCGGGCAACATGCTGTCGAGCCTGCAGCAGAAGGCGGGCCTCAAGCCGTTGACCACCAACGCCTGGGGCATGGCCTATGGCGCGTCGATGCTGGCGGTGTGGTGTGCGTTCAAAGGCATCCCGTTCGACATGGAATGGAGCACACGCTACATCGGCTCGCTGTTGTACTTGGTGATCCCAGGTTCGGTGATCGGCTTTACGGCCTATCTGACGCTGGTGGGACGCATGGGCCCGGAGCGGGCGGCGTATTGCACCGTGTTGTTCCCGGTGGTGGCGTTGAATGTCTCGGCGTTTGCCGAAGGGTATCAGTGGACCGCGCCGGCGCTGGTCGGGTTGGTCCTGGTGATGCTGGGGAACGTGCTGGTGTTCCGCAAGCCGCGGCCGGTGGCGACGAATGTCGCGCTGGGTGCCCGCTGAGACAGAACGCCTGGCGATAACCCCGTGGCGAGGGAGCTTGCTGTGGCGAGGGGATTTATCCCCGTGGGGCTGCGGAGCAGCCCCAAACCCTGACAGCTCGGTGAGTCAGGTCGACCACATCAGCCGGATCAGGGCTGCTGCGCAGCCCAACGGGGATAAATCCCCTCGCCACAGCAAGCTCCCTCGCCACGGTGTGTTCCGCCGGGGACTTTTGCGGAAGGTTTACTTCCAGACTTGCGGGTTGACCAGGTTCTTTGGTCGCTCGCCCAACAAGGCACTGCGCAAGTTATCCACAGCCAGATTGGCCATGGCCTCACGGGTTTCGTGAGTCGCCGAGCCAATGTGGGGCAGGGTCACGGCGTTTTTCAGCTGGAATAGCGGCGATTCGGCCAATGGCTCTTTCTCGTAGACATCCAGCCCGGCACCGCGGATGCGGTTGTTCTGCAACGCTTCGATCAACGCTGGTTCGTCTACCACAGGGCCCCGGGAAATGTTGACCAGGATGGCACTCGGCTTCATCAGGCCCAGTTCACGCTGACCGATAAGGTGGCGGGTCTTTTCGCTCAACGGTACGACGAGGCAGACGAAGTCCGCTTCGGCCAGCAACTGATCCAATTCGCGAAACTGTGCGCCCAGTTGGTTTTCCAGTTCAGTCTTGCGACTGTTGCCGCTGTAGAGGATAGGCATGTTGAATCCAAGTCGGCCACGCCGGGCAATGGCCGCGCCGATATTGCCCATGCCGACGATACCCAGGGTCTTGCCATGTACATCGCTGCCGAACAGTTGCGGGCCGACTGTCGCCTGCCATTGGCCAGCCTTGGTCCAGGCGTCCAGTTCGGCCACGCGCCGGGCGCTGCTCATCAGCAGGGCGAAGGCCAGGTCGGCGGTACTTTCGGTTAGTACGTCGGGGGTGTTGGTGAGCATGATCCCGCGCTCATTGAAGTAGGCCAGGTCATAGTTGTCGTAGCCCACCGACACGCTGGAGACCACTTGCAGGTTCGTGGCGCTCTGCAGTTGCTCGCGGCCGAGCTTGCGACCGACACCGATCAGCCCGTGGACGTGAGGCAAGGCTTCGTTGAACTGCGCGTTGATGTCGCCGTTCGACGGGTTGGGGACGATCACGTCGAAGTCCTGGCGCAGGCGTTCGATCATGGGGGGCGTGATACGGCTGAAGGCAAGTACGGTTTTTTTCATCGTGCAAGGCTCATCTGCAGGGAATACCAAGCACGCTAACATTCATGGCGCGGGTTAGGCGAGAGGGGAGGGTGTAATCGCAGCGCCGCCAGTCCTCTGGGGGATCTTTACAGACTCAGGCGGCTCGCAGGGAAATGAACGCGTAGGTGACGGGTGCTTCAGTGACCACCCGCGCGCCGCTGGCCGAGACCTGGTTGGCCACATCCTCGCCGGACAGGTGGAACTGCCATTCGCCAGCCGCTTGGTCCAACGGCCGAGAGCGGGCTTGATCGATGGCGGCGGCAAACGCAGCCATGTTCGGCAGGTAGGCCGTGAATCCGTCGCCCTTCAACGCCGTCGTGTGGATACCCAGGGACATGCAGATGCGTTCCTTGATCGCGATTTCCTCACGATCGGCCTGGCGTGAACGCTCGATCAACCGGGCCAGTTCCTGGTCCACCAATTCACCGCCAAGTATCAACTGCGGCCCCGTTTCCCACGACTCCGGTGGGCAATCCTTGGCGGCGGGATTGAGCGGGATGTGTGGGTTGATTTCCATGGGATAGATGCGGCACACCAAGGGTCTGCGCTCATAGATGCGGCACAGGTTTTCGTCGTCCAGATTATGGCAACGACCCACGTTATAAGCGGCGAGCGTGATCGCCACCAGCGCGTCGCTTGTGCCGCTACGGACCACCGCCGAGCGTCGTTCGGCATGCTCGCGTTGCCCTGCCGGCAGGCCGAGGCCATTGGGCAGGAAGGCTTCCACCAGGACAATCACCTGGCCGCCGTCGTCCGCCCACATCCGGGCCTCGTCGAGGGTCAGGGGGACGTGGTGATCGGTGCAGCATTTGCCGCACCCTACACAGGAAAACGTTGTGTTCATTGAGCGCCCGGTCGCAGAAAGCTGGGGACGGCGACAGAAAAACGCCGTGATGGACCGTGCGAAGCAAGTTATGCGCCACTCACCGGTCGGTAGCGGCAGGGTGGATCGAGTCCCACTCGGTCACGTAGGCGGTTTTGGTTTTTTTGCGGTAGAGGCACAACTCGGTGCCGATCGCCCCTTTCATGTGTTCCTGCGGATATTGGCCTTGCAGCAATAGCGCGGTGTAGCCGACCCGGTCGTCGAATTGAGCGGCGCTACCCACCGGCTCAGCGCTCTTCAAGCTGCTGGCCTTGATGCAACTGGCCAGCACGGCTTTATCGTGGGTGGCCCAGGCGTCCGGGCTGGAGGCATGAGCCTGGGAGGCCAGGACGGTGAGACCAAGGAGAATCAACAGACGGATTTTCATCAGGGAGCCTTGTTCCGGGAAGCCAGGACAAGAGTATGCCTGAGGTTGTCGGACGGTGATCGCTCCCGCGCTGGAACGCAGAAGCGAGCAACCGAGATGACTCAGTGACCTTGCTCGGCAACGGCCTTGGCCGCCGTGATCAGGCACTTGGTCAGTTCCGGTGAAGAGAACTTGGTGAGCACGCCGTTGGCACCCGACAGCCGGGCTTTTTCGCTGTTCATGGCACTGTCCAGCGAGGTGTGCAGCAACACGTAGAGGTGGGCGAAGTCAGGCGTTTCGCGCAGGGTCCGGGTGAGGGCATAGCCGTCCATCTCGGACATCTCGATATCGGAGACGATCAGGTTGATCTGTTCGGCCGTGCCTTGCAGGTCCAGCAGGCATTCGATGGCTTCCTTGGCGCTGCGGGCGGTGTGGCATTGCAGGCCCAGGTTGCGCAGGGTGTGTACCGATTGCTGCAGCGCGACCTGGCTGTCATCGACCACCAGGATCCGTGCGTTGCCCAGCACCTCGGCGTCTTCCATGCTCAGTTCGGTCGGCGCGGTTTCGATCTGCGCTGGCGCGATGCCGTGGATGACCTTTTCGATGTCCAGCACCTGCACCAGCGTGCCGTCCACCGAGGTCACGCCGGTGATGAACGAACGCACACCGCCGGAGCCGTAGGGCGGTGGTTTGATGTCGGTGGTCAGGCAATGCACGATCTTGCTCACGGCCTGCACATGCAAACCCTGTTTGGAGCGGCTGACGTCAGTGACGATCAGGCAGCCACCATCCGGGTCTTCCAGCGGTCGCTCGCCAATGGCGCGGCTCAGGTCGATCACCGACAACGATGTCCCGCGCAGGGTGGCGATGCCTTTGACGTGCGGATGCGACTCCGGCAGCTTGGTCAATGGTGGGCAGGGAATGATTTCGCTGACCTTGAGCAGGTTGATTGCCATCAGCTTGCCGCTGCGCAAGGTAAACAGCAGAAGCGAAAGTGAATCTGCGCGGGCTTTGTTGGAAGACATAAAAACCTTCTGTGGAAAAAGGTGGGGCGAGCATACCGCTCGCCAAAACAGCTTTTGATATTGGGTTATCGACTTGTCGGGGGCAGGCTTTAGGGCGAAAGCCGCCGACAGTCAATTTCAAGTCAATGACCTGTGAGTACACACCTTGTGGTGAATGGATTTATCTCTGGCAAGGGGATTTATCTGTGACAAGGGGATTTATTTGTGGCGAGGGGATTTATCCCCGCTGGGTTGCGTAGCAACCCCCCCAGAAAGGTTGAACGCATTTAGTCTGGCACTCCGAGGCGAGAGGTTTCAGGGCTGCTTCGCAACCCAGCGGGGATAAATCCCCTCGCCACAACAGCGGTCGGCGGCAACAGACGGGATTATTTCAGCCCCAACCGCCGGGCCATCCGCCCCAGGTTCGCCCGGT
Organism: Pseudomonas sp. NFACC46-3; assembly: GCF_900114515.1. Taxonomy (NCBI): domain Bacteria; kingdom Pseudomonadati; phylum Pseudomonadota; class Gammaproteobacteria; order Pseudomonadales; family Pseudomonadaceae; genus Pseudomonas; species Pseudomonas sp. NFACC46-3. The sequence goes on along the minus strand of NZ_FOTH01000008.1, from coordinate 42,455 downwards.
CCAGCCCGAGCTCCCGGGCGGCGCTGGCCCAGTTGTGTTGGTGACGCTCCAGGCAGGCAGCGATCAGCGTGCGCTGGAACTCGTCCACCGCTTCGCGCAAGTCCCCCGTTACGCCCTGCGCGGTCGACGCCGGGCTGATGGACGAAGGAGTGGGGTTGTCCACAGGCGCCTGGGGCAAATCCAGGTCCTGGGCGCTGAGGCTGAGGATTTTCGGGCGCGTCGCGCACCGGCCCAAGGCCTTCAAGGCGCTGCGGCCGATCAGGTGTTCCAGTTCGCGCACATTGCCTGGCCAGTCGTAGGCCAGCAGCGCGGCCTGGGCGTCGCCGGTCAGGCGCAGGCTGCCCAGGCCCATGCGCGAACGGTTGTGCTCCAGGAAAAAACCGCTGAGCAGCAGCACATCACGTCCACGATCGCGCAGCGCCGGCACCTGCAGCGGGTACACACTCAAGCGATGGTAGAAGTCGGCCCGATAACGGCCGTTGCGCACTTCCTCGGCCAAGTCGCGATTGGTGGCCGCGATCAGGCGCACATCGACCCGGTGTTCCTTGTCCGAGCCCAGGCGTTGCAGTTGGCCGCTTTGCAGTACCCGCAACAACTTGGCCTGGACGGCCAGGGACAACTCGCCCACTTCGTCGAGAAACAAGGTGCCGCCGTCGGCCAGTTCGAACTTGCCGCGCCGGTCGTTCGTGGCCCCGGTGAAGGCGCCTCGTACATGGCCGAAGAGTTCACTTTCCACCAGGGTATCGGGCAGGGCGGCGCAATTGAGACTGATGAGTGGCTGCTCGGCACGTTTCGACGCGGCATGGATGGCCTGGGCGACCAGTTCCTTGCCCACGCCGGTTTCGCCGGTGATCAATACCGTCAGGTCGCTGCTGCCCACCAGCGTGATCTCTTCCACCAGGCGTTTGTGGGCCTTGCTCTGGCCGACCATGTCGCGAGGTTGCTGGCCGCTGGCCTGGCGATAGACCTCGGCGCGGCGGTGCTCGTCCTCGGCCTTCAGGGCCAGGCGCTCGATGCGCTCGGCGGCGCTGACCGTGGCGGCGGCGAGGCTGGCGAAGGCTTGCAGGGCACTCAGGTCGATGGGCTCGAAGCGCTCCGGATCCAGCGAATCCAGGGTCAGCAGGCCCCAGGGCCGCTCGTCGACGAACAGCGGGCAGCCCATGCAGTCGTGAACCTCCAGATGCTCGGCGAGCCCCTCGACCAGTCCGTCGTAGGGATCGGGCAGGCCGCTGTCGGCGGCGAAGCGGGTGGGCTGTGGGTTGGCCAGCAGCGCTTCGAAGCGCGGGTGTTCGCTGACCCGGAATCGCCGGCCCAGTGTATCGGTGCTCAGGCCATCCACGGCGAGCGGCACCAGGCAGTCGCCGTCCAGGCGCAACAACGCCGCCGCATCGCAGGGCAGCAGGGTTCGCAAGGTGCCGAGCAGGCGCCGATAACGTTCGCCTTCAGGCAGTTCGCGGGACAGATCGGCCACCAGTGGCAGTAGGGAGGTCAGCAGGGCGGTTGCGGTCATAATGACTCCATGTAGTCTTAACGACTATAAGATGAACCGTGTCGATATGACTACATTGTATGTAACTGACTGATATTCAATAAAAAAATTAATGGCATGGAAACTGATAAGACTTACCTAACTGTTATCGGTCATACGCCAGGAGTCACCTTATGCTCAGTCGAGAAGAACGCGCCATCATTCGTTCCACCGTTCCGTTGCTTGAAAGTGGTGGTGAGGCGCTGATCACTCACTTCTATCGCATGATGCTGTCCGAATACCCGCAGGTACGCCCGTTGTTCAACCAGGCTCACCAGGCCAGTGGCGATCAGCCGCGGGCTTTGGCCAACGGTGTGTTGATGTATGCGCGGCACATTGACCAACTCGATCAATTGGGCGACCTGGTGGCGAAGATCGTCAACAAGCACGTTGCCCTGCAGATCCTGCCGGAACATTACCCGATTGTCGGTGCGTGCCTGCTGCGAGCAATCGCCGAAGTGCTGGGCGCGGAGATCGCCACACCCGAAGTGATTGCGGCGTGGGGCGCAGCCTACAACCAGTTGGCCGATATCTTGATCGGCGCCGAAGCTGGCATGTACGACAAGAAGGCCCAGGCGCCGGGCGGCTGGCGTGGCGAGCGTGAATTCATCCTGACAGCCAAGGTCCAGGAAAGCTCGGAGATCACTTCGTTTTACTTTGAACCGGCGGACAAGGGCCCGATCCTGTTGGCCGAGCCGGGCCAGTACATCGGCATGAAGCTCATGCTCGATGGCGAGGAAGTACGCCGCAACTACTCATTGTCAGCCCTGGCGGACAACGGTCAATACCGTATCAGCGTCAAGCGCGAGCCGGGCGGGCGGGTGTCCAACCACCTGCATCATCATTTCGACGTCGGCAGCCGCATCCAGTTGTTCCCGCCGTCCGGGGATTTCTACCTGACTGCCAGCGACAAACCGCTGGTGCTGATCAGTGGCGGCGTCGGCATCACACCGACCCTGGCCATGTTGCAGGCGGCGCTGCAAACCGAGCGGCCGGTGCATTTCATTCATTGCGCGCGCAACGGCCGTGCCCATGCCTTCCGCGACTGGATCGACGACCTGGCCAAGCGGCATCCGCAGCTCAAGCGCTTCTATTGCTACGACGAAGACGACGGCTTGAGCCCGGCGGCCGACAAGGTGGGGCTGCTGAGCCAGGAACAACTGGCGCAATGGCTGCCGCAGCAACGTGACGTGGACGCCTATTTCCTCGGCCCGAAGGGCTTCATGGGTGCCGTCAAGCGTCACCTCAAGGCCTTGGGCGTGCCGGAGCAGCAGAGCCGTTACGAATTCTTCGGCCCGGCGGCAGCGCTGGAATAAGGTCTCCACGCCCGCCACAGATCCCTTGTGCGAGCGGGCTTGCTCGTGAAGACGGCGGCACATCCAACATTGATGCAAGCTGACCCATCGCTTTCGCGAGCAAGCCTGCTCGCGATGGCGGCGGCAGGTCCATCCTTGTCCAACTGCCAGAATTAATCCGCACTTAACCTTCTTGCGGTCTATTCCCCTTCAATGTCGACGCCCGCTGCTCGTTCACTGTCATGGTCTGCGTGTAGACTTCGGGCATCCGACCGCGCGCCCGAATGTTGCCGTGCCGCGCGTCGATCCATGCAGACAAAGGGAAACGCAATGAGTGAGGAAATGATGCGGTTAGGGCGTGAGCGGCGCTATCTGGTGCTGCTGGGGCTGATCTGCCTGGCGCTGATTGGCGGTGCGCTGTATATGCAGGTGGCCCTCGGTGAGGCGCCGTGCCCGCTGTGTATCTTGCAACGCTATGCGCTGTTGCTGATCGCAATCTTCGCCTTCATCGGTGCCGCCATGCGCACCCGCCGCAGCCTGACGATCTTCGAAGGCCTCGTGGTGCTCAGCGCCCTGGCCGGTGCCGGTGTGGCGGGGCATCACGTGTACACCCAGTTCTTCCCGGCGGTCAGTTGCGGCATCGACGTGTTGCAACCGATTGTCGATGACCTGCCGTTGGCGAAGATCTTTCCCTTGGGATTCCAGGTCGACGGCTTTTGCTCCACCCCCTACCCACCGATCCTGGGGCTGTCCCTGGCACAGTGGGCACTGGTGGCCTTTGTGTTGACAGTGGTGCTGGTGCCGTTGCTGGTGTCACGTAACCGCAAACCGCTTCGCTGAAACGCCTCGATGAAACGCCCCGGTTCTCTTCTGGAGAGCCGGGGCGTTTCACGTTTCACGCTCAAGCCGGAGCGTCCTTGATCCGAGGCAAGAATGACCTGCGGCAATGTGCGACACGTTGTCACATATCTTGCGGCGCTCAGCCCTTGCGAGGGAGATAAAGCACGCTTTCCTGTAACAAAAAAATGTCTGGTTTCGCAATCAGGGTATCGCCTGCAGCAGGCATTTTTAACAGCGCCGCGTCAGGCGCCGCAGGCCCCGAAAACTGGGCGCTTGCCGGGCAAAAAACCTCTTGATGATCCTCTCGAGCTGTCTAAATCGGGCGTAGTAGGCCTACGTTTTTTGGGGTTCTTGTTGAGAATGAATTTCGATAACATGCTGGCTCGTTGCAATATCGGCAAGAGATTGTTGCCGGATCGGATAAAAATTATTTCGAGATGAGACATGGTCTACAGCGCGTCAGCTCACTACAATCGCCCGCACCGATTTTCCGACCCGGCTCAAGCTTGAGCACGAGAGTGGTCGAAGGGCGCCAGCGCCCCATGCGACCCCAGGTGTCGGTGCCTCCAACTACCCGCACCAAATGGAATTGGGCTTGAACTAGGCCTTTGACCAACGAATAAGAACTCACTGCTGGCCCAGGATGTGTCGAACTGCCGCTGACGTTCGACGGGCAGCCCTTATTCAATCCAAGAAAATGCCAACCCTTGGCAGGGTGAAGTGTTGGCGATCAAAACCCAACTGCATTGCGCAAGCTGCTTTAGAGGTCGTGAGATGAGTAAAAACAGGTACCCCCGATTACTAGGCTTGTTGCCGCTGCTCGGCACGTTGCTGCTGGGAGGCTGCAACATGACCTTGCTCGATCCCAAGGGCCAGGTCGGCCTGGACGAACGAAACCTGATCATCACCGCTACGCTGCTGATGTTGCTGGTCGTTGTGCCGGTCATCGTCATGACCTTCCTGTTCGCCTGGAAGTACCGCGCAACCAATACCAATGCCACCTACACGCCGAAGTGGTCGCACTCGACCAAGATCGAAGTGGCGGTGTGGACCATCCCGGTGCTGATCATCATTGCCCTGGGTTACATCACCTACAAGTCGACCCACGCCCTGGACCCCTATCGTCCGCTGGATTCGGACGTCAAGCCGATCACCATTGAAGTGGTCTCCATGGACTGGAAGTGGCTGTTCATCTACCCGGAACAAGGCATCGCCACGGTCAACAAGATCGTGTTCCCGGCCCACACGCCGATCAATTTCAAGGTCACTTCCGACACCGTGATGAACTCGTTCTTCATCCCGGGCCTGGGCGGCCAGATCTACGCGATGGCGGGCATGCAGACCAAGCTGCACCTGATCGCCAACCAGAACGCCGAACTCGACGGTATCTCCGCCAACTACAGCGGCGCGGGCTTTACCGGCATGAAGTTCAAAGCAATCGCCACGACCCAGGAAGATTTCGACGCCTGGGTCAACGATGTGAAGAAGGCACCTAAACAGCTTGAAAAAGCTGAATACGAAGCCCTTTCCAAGCCGAGCCAGAACAACCCAGTCGAACTCTACTCGTCGGTTACGCCGAACCTGTTCCAGACCATCATCGACAAGTATGAAGGGATGAATCCGGGCAAGCCGATGCACCACGAGAAGAACGAGAAGGAAGTGGCTCACAACATGGAAGGGATGGACATGAGCTCGCATTCAGCTGCCGGGGCAGAGGAGTAAACGATGTTTGGTAAATTAAGTTGGGAAGCGATCCCGTTCCACGAGCCGATTGTCATGGTGACCCTCGCCATCATCGCGCTCGGTGGTCTGGCATTGTTTGCAGGCATCACTTATTTCAAGAAGTGGACCTACCTGTGGACCGAGTGGCTGACCTCGGTCGACCACAAGAAAATCGGCGTGATGTACATCATTGTCGCCATGGTCATGCTGCTGCGTGGTTTTGCCGACGCCATCATGATGCGTACCCAGCTGGCCATGGCCACCGAGGGTTCGCCTGGCTACCTGCCGCCTGAACACTATGACCAGATCTTCACCGCCCACGGTGTGATCATGATCATCTTCATGGCGATGCCCTTCTTCACCGGCCTGATGAACCTCGCAGTGCCGCTGCAGATCGGCGCCCGTGACGTGGCCTTCCCGTTCCTGAACTCCTTGAGCTTCTGGTTGCTGGTGTCCGGCGTGGTGCTGATCAACCTGTCCCTGGGCGTTGGTGAGTTCGCCAAGACCGGCTGGGTTGCCTATCCGCCGCTGTCGGGCCTGCAATACAGTCCGGGCGTGGGGATGGATTACTACATCTGGGCGCTACAGCTTTCCGGATTGGGTACGACGCTGACGGGGGTCAACTTCCTCGCCACCGTGGTGAAGATGCGTACCCCGGGCATGAAGCTGATGGACATGCCGATCTTCACCTGGACCTGCACCTGGGCCAACGTGCTGATCGTCGCTTCCTTCCCGATCCTCACCGCCACCCTGGCCCTGCTGACGCTTGACCGCTACATGGATTTCCACATTTTCACCAATGAACTGGGTGGAAATCCGATGATGTACGTCAACCTGTTCTGGGCTTGGGGTCACCCTGAGGTGTACATCCTGATCCTGCCAGCGTTCGGGATTTTCTCCGAAGTCATCTCGACCTTCTCCGGCAAGAAACTGTTTGGCCACCACTCGATGATCTACGCTTCCGGCGCGATCTCGGTACTGGGCTTCATGGTCTGGCTGCACCACTTCTTCACCATGGGCTCGGGTGCCAGCGTCAACGCCTTCTTCGGCCTGGCGACGATGCTGATTTCGATCCCGACGGGGGTGAAGCTGTTCAACTGGCTGTTCACCATCTACCAGGGCCGTCTGCGTTTCACCAGCCACGTGATGTGGACCCTGGGCTTCATGGTGACCTTCGCCATCGGCGGCATGACCGGCGTATTGCTGGCCATCCCGGGTGCTGACTTCGTGTTGCACAACAGCCTGTTCGTGATCGCGCACTTCCACAACGTGATCATCGGCGGTGCGGTGTTCGGCTACATCGCCGGCTTCGCCTTCTACTTCCCGAAAGCCTTCGGCTTCAAGCTGCACGAGGGCTGGGGCAAGGCAGCGTTCTGGTTCTGGATCACCGGCTTCTTCGTCGCGTTCATGCCGCTCTATGTACTGGGCTTCATGGGCATGACCCGTCGCCTGAACACCACCACCAACCCTGAGTGGGTGCCGTACCTGTACGTCGCCATGTTCGGTGCGGTGATGATCGCTGTTGGTATCGCCTGCCAGCTGATCCAGTTGTATGTCAGCGTGCGCGATCGCAACAAGCCAGAGAACATGTGCGAACACGGCGACCCGTGGAATGCCCATACCCTGGAATGGTCGACCTCTTCGCCACCGCCGTTCTACAACTTCGCCGTGCTGCCAAAAGCAGACGTCATCGACCCGTTCACCGAAGCCAAGGAAAACGGTACCGCGTACCCGGTCCCGGCCAAGTACGAGCCGATCCACATGCCCAACAACACGGCTACCGGTGTGGTCATGGGCGCGCTGCTGACCGTGTTCGGTTTCGCGATGATCTGGCACATCTGGTGGCTGGCCATCGCCAGCCTGGTCGGCACCGTGGTGTATTTCGCTATCCATGCTGCCCGTGACGATCAGGGCTACATGGTGCCGGTGGATGTCATCGAGCGCATCGAAGCCGAGCAGCACAAACGTCTGGTCGCGGCCGGGAAAGTCCCCGCAAACGCCACCCGTGTTGAAACCTCGTTGGAACAGGCTTAAACCATGTCGAACTTAGTGACCACTGTTGGACACGCCCATGGTCATGACCATGGGCACGATGACCATCACCACGATTCGGGCGAGATGACCGTATTCGGTTTCTGGCTCTACCTGATGACCGACTGCATTCTGTTTGCGTCGATCTTCGCAGCGTACGCGGTGCTGGTTAACAACGTCGCCGGTGGCCCATCGGGCCACGACATCTTCGAACTGCCGTACGTACTGGGCGAAACCGCGCTGCTGCTGTTCAGCTCGATCACCTACGGCTTCGCCATGCTGGCGTTGTTCAAGGGCAAGAAAACCCAGGTACTGGGTTGGCTGGCCATGACCTTCCTGTTCGGTGCCGGCTTCATCGGCATGGAGATCAACGAGTTCCACATCCTGATCTCCGAAGGCTTCGGTCCTAGCCGCAGCGGTTTCCTGTCTGGGTTCTTCACCCTGGTCGGCACCCACGGCCTGCACGTGACCAGCGGCCTGATCTGGATGGCGATCATGATGTACCAGGTCCACAAAAACGGCCTGACCGCCACCAACAAGACGCGCCTGAGCTGCCTGAGCCTGTTCTGGCACTTCCTGGACGTGGTGTGGATCTGCGTATTCACCGTTGTTTATCTGATGGGGACCCTGTAAATGGCTAACGCACATTCCCATGATGGCCACGACGCCGGCCACGGCAGCGTCAAGTCCTACGCCATCGGTTTCATCCTGTCGGTGATCCTGACCGTCATTCCGTTCGGCCTGGTGATGTACCCGTCGCTGCCCAAGAGCCTGACCCTGTGGATCATCCTGATCTTCGCCGTGGTCCAGGTATTGGTGCACCTGGTGTACTTCCTGCACCTGGACCGCTCCGCCGCCCAACGTAACAACGTGGTCGCGTTTGTCTTTGCCGCGATCGTGATTGTCCTGCTGGTCGGCCTGTCGTTGTGGATCATGTTCAGCATCCACACCAACATGATGGCGCACTGAGGAAAGTCCGGATGTCCCTGAAGCACTTTATCCAAATCACCAAGCCGGGGATCATTTTCGGTAACGTGCTTTCTGTGGCAGGCGGGTTTTTCCTGGCCTCGAAAGGGCATGTCGATCTGGCCATCTTCCTGGCGGCGATGATCGGCACTTCCCTGGTGGTGGCGTCCGGTTGCGTGTTCAACAACTGCATCGACCGCGATATCGACATCAAGATGGAGCGCACCAAGAATCGGGCGCTGGTCCAAGGCCTGATTCCGGTGCAACTGGCCCTGGCATTCGCCACGGTGCTGGGCGTGGCCGGTGTGGCGCTGTTGTACTGGGTGGCCAATCCGTTGGCGGCGCTGTTCGCGGTGATCGGTTTTGTCATCTACGTCGGCCTCTACAGCCTGTACCTCAAGCGCAAGTCGGTCCACGGCACGCTGGTGGGCAGCCTGTCGGGGGCGATGCCGCCGGTGATCGGCTACGTGGCGGTGAGCAACAGCTTCGACATGGCGGCGCTGACGCTGCTGGTGATGTTCAGCCTGTGGCAGATGCCGCATTCCTACGCCATTGCGATCTTCCGCTTCAATGACTATCTGGCAGCGTCGATTCCGGTGTTGCCGGTCAAGCGCGGCATCCGCGTGGCCAAGAAGCACATCCTGCTCTACATCCTGGCCTTCCTGGTGGCGACCTTGATGCTGACTTTCAGCGGTTACGCCGGCATGAGCTACCTCGCCGTCGCCGCCGCCATGGGCATGTACTGGCTGTACATGGCCTGGACCGGCTACAAGGCGGTGGACGACACGGTCTGGGCACGCAAGCTGTTCGTGTTCTCGATCTTCACCATCACCGCCCTGAGCGTCATGATGTCCCTGGACTTCAAAGTGCCGAGTGAGCTGCTGCTGACGTACGCGCCTTAAGCTTCAGAAGCTGCACGAAAAGCCCCGCCTTCGAGAGAAGCGCGGGGTTTTTTGTCTAGGTGGGGCATGGATTGGCTGTCATTCGTCGCAATAGATTTTGGTTTGTTGAACTATAAGCAATTTGCCTATAGTTTCTGCCATGCGTACCCTATTTTTTGAAACGACTACGTTCACCGCCACGGTTGGCCATTACCTGACTGACGATGAATATCGCCTGCTTCAGTCCTATATGCTGCAGCATCCTGAGGTCGGGGACGTCATGCCACGTACCGGCGGCTTTCGTAAGCTGCGCTGGTTCGATGAACGCCGTGGCAAAGGGAAGCGAGGTGGGTTGCGAGTCATTTACTATTGGCTCATGAATGATCGTCAGTTCTGGATGTTCGCGATTTATGACAAGGACGAGTTGGAAAACCTCACCTCCGAGCAAGAGAAGACGCTCAAGCGCGCCATAGAAGCAGAGTTGAAAGTGCGAGGTACCTTATGAAAAAACGTGATCTGTTTGCCGAGATGATGCAAGGCGTCGAGGAGATGGCTGCTCACCGTGAGGGCAAGATTACCCTTCGCCAGATATCGATCGAAGACAAACCGGTTCCCGAGGTGTCGGCGCAAGAAATCGTAGCGTTGCGCGACAAGCTCCATATGTCTCAGGCCGTTTTTGCCAAGAGCATCAGGACCAGTCCTGGCACCCTTAGGAACTGGGAGCAGGAGAAGTCCAAACCCAATGCCCAGGCGGCTCTTCTGATCAGGCTGGTCGAGAAATTTCCAGACATGGTCGAGCGGCTCGGAGCTGTTTGAGACGATCTCCTCATCCCCATGAAAAAGCCCCGCCTTTGAGAGAAGAGCGGGGCTTTTTCATGGGCGTTGCCTGGACGCTCTGCGTGGGAATGCAGCCAGGGACGCTCGGCGTCCCAAGAAGCCGAACGCGGAGCGTCCGAGGAGGCATTCTCACGCGGAGCGTGGGAACGATCGTTGGGCGATGGCTTATTGCTGGGCGATGCTGTAGCCGTCGAATGCCTTCTGCTGTTGCAGGGCGGTGACGATGCTTTTGCGGGTGGCCTGTTGTTCGGTGCCGTCATTGTCCAGGAAAGTTTCGCTTTCCAGCTCGGCTTCGTCGCCTTCGCCTACGAAGTTGAAGCCCAGGAACTCGAAGGCCTCGCGGTCGACGTTCGGCTTGGAGCGTGGTGTGCGCAGGGGCAGGGTGACGCTGATGCCGTCCTTGCTGATGACAAACACTTCGGCTTCTTTCTTGGCGCGTGAGGCCTTGCCCTTGCTGCCGCTCGGATTGCTGATGGCCTGATGGGTCTGGTTCAGTACTTTCAGGGCCAGGCCGTAGACCAGTTCCTGAAACGACGGGTCGTCCTTGTAGCTGGAGAGGATACGGCTGATGGGGAAGCGGCTGCTCAGGTCTTCCAGGGCCGCGAAATCGGCGGCTTCGGCGTCTTTGAGTTGTTTGAGCTGGCCCATCAGTTCGTAGGCCTTGTCGTCGTCGAACGCATCGTGAGCCTGGCGGATGGCGTTGCGCAGTTCGCGGATCTGGTCGCTTTCGCGGTTCGACTGGAATGCATCGAGGACCATTTCGCTGATGGTTTTGGCCTGGGGCAGATGCTGTGAAAGATTGATGGAGTTTTCGTATTCCGCTTTGGACGACAGGGTGACTACGGATTCAGCGGTGTTGGAATCGGACATTGAAATTTCACTACTTCTGTTAGCGGGATGAGGCGAGAAAGGCATTGAGCTTTTTTCCGGTCGCCTAATCTATTGGACGCGGGCGGTGTTGTCACGGGCGGACCGGTAGCAGCTGACCATTTGTTGTCGGTAGCGGGTTTCAGTTGTGCATCAGGTCCATCAATCGCAAGGCATCGCTCGTCGCGGCGCCGCTGGCGGTGTTGTCGAAGATGCACCAGGTCGGCGTGTCGGGGTCAGCTTTCAATGCTCGGGCGAGGCGCTCCAGCCAGGCGTCTTCGTAAGCTGAGTAGTAAATCCGTGGAGAACCGTGCAAGCGGTAGTAGCGAATGCCAGGCCAGCCAGCGGGTTGATCGCCGCCGGGCAAGGGGGACGGATCGGCGGCGACACGGCCGATGCATTCGTCTTGCAGCATCGCTGCGGCCTGGGGCTCGAGCCAGCTCGGGTGTCGCGGCTCAAGCACTGCGTAACCCTGATAACGGTCTCGCACGGCCTTGAAGAACGCCCTGGCCACCGCGGCATCGAAGGCCAGCGACGGAGGCAACTGAATCAAGAGGCAGCCAAGCTGTTCTCCCAGTTGCGAGCATTGCCCGAGGAATTCATCCACAAGTCCTTCGCAGTCGATCAGTCGCCGTTCATGGGTGATCTGCTTGGGCACTTTGACCGAGAAACGAAAATTCCGGGCCACGCTGGCTGCCCACTTTGCATACGTGGCGGGACGGTGAGGGCGGTAGAACGAGCTGTTGATTTCCACGGCCGGGAATCGGCTGCTATAGCGTTGCAAATGAGTCCCGTCGACAGCAAAGGCCGGCCAGTGCTCCCGGGGCAGCGACCAGCCGGCGCAGCCCAGGTAAAGGCGTGGGAAGGAGGGGGATCGAATCGGCAAGGGTGAAAGCCTGATTGCTAGGGATACAGCCTATGACCGTTGCCAGCGCCTCATATCTGCATTCTTTTTTGGGCCCGGTTCATTCACAAATCACATTCTTGCCCGACATCTTGGAGCGATACAGCGCCTGATCCGCCCGGTGCAGCAACGTCGCGTGCTGTTCATTCTCGAGTCGCTGCACCACGCCAAAACTCATGGTGATCTGGAAGTCGCCCACCGGCAGCAGGTCGGACAGACCCCGGCGAATGCTTTCCGCCAGCAGGCGGGCGTCGGCCAGGGTGGTATTGGGCAAGATCATGATGAATTCGTCACCGCCCCAGCGCACCAGCAAATCGCCGTCGCGCTGGCAACGCTTGACGCTCTGCACCACTTGCACCAGCGCTGCGTCGCCAAAGGCGTGGCCGTAGCGATCGTTGATGTCCTTGAAATCATCCACGTCCATGGCGATCAGCGACAACGGCTCGCGGAAACGCTGTGCCCGCTCACAGGCCAGCGGCAGTGCCTGGTCCAGGCGATAACGGTTGGCGACCCGCGTCAGCGCATCGGTTTCGGCAAGCCGGCGATTCTCGTCGAGCTGGATCTGCAACTGATGGTTGACCCGGGACAGTTCGCGGGTGCGTTCTTCAATGATGACTTCCAGGGATTGGTTACGCTGTTCCAGTTGTTCGAACAGACGCTTTTTGTCGTCGATACTGCGATGGGCGCCGATCATGCGCGCCACCGTGCCGTCCGGATTACGGGCGATCACGTAGCCGCGATCCTCGATCCAGATGTAGGCCCCATCGCGCTTGCGGCAGCGGTATTCGGCCTGGTAACCGTGGGAGCGTTGTTCCAGGTAGTCGTCGAACAACGCCATGACCCGTGGATAGTCATCCGGGTGGATCACGCTCTCCCAGGTCAGCACGTTGTTGTCCAGTGAATGAGGCAGGTAGCCAAGCATCGTGTACCAGCCGGGGTTGCGGTAGACGAAGCCGGTGTTGGCATTCCAGTCCCAGATGCCATCGCTGACCAGTTCCAGGATGGTGTGCAGTACGCCTTCGTCCAGATCGGACAGGTCGAACCGCAGCATATCGATGTTCGAGGCATCTCCCATCATCGTTTCCTCATCAACCTTGATATCAAAATGCTCGTCCAAGGAGGAAGAGTAGCTGATGGGGGGAGTGGGGAACTAGCGGCGGATGTTCAGACGGGGTTTGCTTTGGTGGCGAGGGGATTTATCCCCGCAGGGGCGCGTAGCGGCCCCCCAAAAATCATCAAACCCGACATCACCTGCGATGTGAACCGACAGTCTTGGGGGTGCTGCGCAACCCAGCGGGGATAAATTCCCTCGCCACAGCATCATTGGGTTGGGGTTTGCCCCATTTCTCCAGTGCGAACTCGACAAAACTGCGCAGTTTCGGCAAACGGTAGCGGTCCTGCGCGTACATCAGGCTCATTGGGCGATGGGGCAACTGATAGTCCTGCAACAACGCCACCAGGTGACCATCCTTCAGGTCCTGGGCCACCAGCGCATCGGGCAGCATCACCACGCCCATCCCGGCCAAGGCGGCGCGATGCAGGCCCGAGGAGCTGTTGATCAGCATCGGTCCGTTTACCGGGACCTTGATCTCGCCGTCCGGGCCGTTGATGGGCCAGTGTTCCTGGGCGAAGCGCCATTCGTCTGCTGCCGAATAGGCGAACGACAGGCAGTCGTGTCGTTGCAGGTCCGCCGGTTGTTCCGGTGTGCCGCGCCGGGCCAGGTAGGCAGGGGAGGCGCAGATGGTCAGGGTGTAGTCCACCAACGGACGGGCAATCAGTTTCGGGTCGGGATGGCCGAGGCGAATGGCGACATCGAATCCATGTTCGAGCAGGTCCAGCCGCTGATTGGTCAGCATCACGTCGAGCTTGACCTGGGGGAAGCGCTGGCTGAATTCGGCCAGCGCCGGCGATAGGCGTTCGGTACCAAAGGTCAGCGGCGCGGTGATGCGCAGGGTGCCGCTGGGCTCGCCTTGGGTCTGTTCGGCCAGGCGCTCGGAATCGGCCACCAGCCCCAGCACTTCCAGGCAACGTTGGTAGTAGGTCGAGCCAAACTCAGTCAGGCGCTGGCGCCGCGTCGTACGGTTGATCAGGCGTACGCCGAGACGTTGCTCCAGTGCACGAAGATGATTACCCACCATGGTGGTGGACATTTCGCACGCCTGGGCCGCCGCCGTCAGGCTTCCGGTTTCTACTACCTTCACGTAAACGGTCATTGCTTGGAACAAGTCCATTATCAAGCTCGGCTTTTAAATGATTGAAGTAAAGCAGCGTTTATCCAGTCTTGGTGGCTAACCATACTGGAAAAAACCAACCCAATGGAGCTTGATGCCATGACCGCTGCCTGCCTGATGACCACTTACCAACCCCTGGCGCTGAGTTTCACCCATGGTTTGGGTACGCGCCTGTGGGACCAGGATGGCCGCGAGTACCTCGATGCGGTGGCGGGCGTGGCGGTGACCAATGTCGGCCATTCCCACCCACGGTTGGTGGCCGCCATCAGCGAGCAGGCCGGCCTGCTGTTGCACACGTCGAACCTGTACAGCATCGATTGGCAACAACGCCTGGCGCAAAAGCTCACCCAGCTGTCTGGGCTGGAGCGGGCGTTTTTCAACAACTCAGGCGCCGAGGCCAACGAAACCGCATTGAAACTGGCGCGCCTCTATGGTTGGCATAAAGGCATTGAACAGCCGTTGGTAGTGGTCATGGACAATGCGTTCCATGGGCGCACCTTGGGCACGATGTGCGCCAGTGACGGCCCGTCCGTGCGGCTGGGTTTCAATCGGTTGCCGGGGGATTTCATCAAGGTGCCGTTCGGCGATCTGGCGGCGTTTGAAGCGATCCAGCAAGCTCATGCCGAGCGCATCGTCGCAGTACTGGTAGAACCGATCCAGGGCGAAAGCGGTGTGCAACTCGCACCGCCGGGCTATCTCAAGGCCTTGCGTGAACTGTGCAGCCGGCGCGCCTGGTTGTTGATGCTCGACGAGATCCAGACCGGCATCGGTCGCACTGGCCAATGGTTCGCGTTCCAGCACGAGGGCATCGTGCCGGACGTCATGACCCTCGCCAAAGGCCTGGGCAATGGCGTACCCATTGGTGCCTGCCTGGCGCGGGGCAAGGCGGCCGAGCTGTTTACCCCTGGCAGCCATGGCAGCACCTTTGGCGGTAATCCGCTGGCCTGTCGGGTCGGCTGCACGGTGCTGGAGATCATTGAGCAACAAGCGTTGGTGGACAACGCCAGGCACCAGGGCGACCTATTGCTGAGCCGGCTGCGCATCGAGTTGGCGGACACCCCGAATGTCTTGGCGATCCGCGGCCAGGGGTTGATGATCGGCATCGAACTCAAGCAACCGGTCCGCGATCTGGCCCTTCGCGCCGCCCGGGACCACGGCCTGCTGATCAATATCACTCGAGGCCAGACCATCCGCCTGCTGCCGCCGTTGACGATCGATGGACGGGAAGTGGAGATGATTGTCAGGGGCGTGAGCCGCTGCCTGGCGCAGGGGTGAGGGGCATTCGCCCGGACGCCGGTTTTTTATCGGTCAGCCGGGCGAAGCGCAACGCAGCGCGACGGAATTTTTAACGATTGCCGCGTTCCAACGCCTGCCAGAGTCGATTGCCTACACTTTGGCATTCAGACTGAAAACCCAGGAGCATCTTCATGTTCACCTCGCGTCGCTTGATCGTTGTCGCTACTGCTGTGGCCTTGTTGTCCGGCTGTGCGTCGCCTAACCCCTATGACAATCAGGGCCAGGCCTCTACCGAATCTTCGGGCATGAGCAAAACCGCCAAGTATGGCGGCCTCGGTGCACTGGCGGGGGCGTTGGCCGGTGCGGCCATCGGTCACGATAACCGTGGCAAGGGCGCGTTGATCGGTGCAGCGGTGGTGGGGGCTTCTGCGGCCGGTTACGGCTACTACGCCGACCAGCAGGAAAAGAAGCTGCGCGCCAGCATGGCCAATACCGGCGTTGAAGTGCAGCGCCAGGGCGACCAGATCAAGCTGATCATGCCGGGCAACATCACCTTCGCCACCGACTCGGCGAACATCGCGTCCAGTTTCTACCAGCCGCTGAACAACCTGGCCAACTCCCTCAAGGAGTTCAACCAGAACCAGATCGAAATCGTCGGCTACACCGACAGCACCGGCAGCCGCCAGCACAACATGGACCTGTCCCAGCGTCGTGCGCAGAGCGTGGCGACCTACCTGACGTCCCAGGGCGTGAGCGGTGCCAACCTGTCGGCCCGTGGCGCCGGCCCGGACAACCCGGTGGCCAGCAACGCCGACGTCAATGGCCGTGCGCAGAACCGTCGTGTCGAGGTCAACCTCAAGGCGATTCCCGGCCAGCAATATCAGGAGGCGCCGCAGCAGCAGGGGCAGACTTACCAGCAGTACCCTTGATCGCTGGGCAGTAAATGAAACGGGGGCCATGCAGACATGGTCCCCGTTTTTTTATGGCTGCCATTTCCCTTCAGGCTGATACCAAACCCTGTGGTGAGGGGATTTATCCCCGCTGGGCTGCGAAGCAGCCCCCAAACTGTCCGCTCAATCGGACTGACACACCGAGGTGTTTGAGCTCAGGACTGCTTCGCAGCCCAACGGGGATAAATCCCCTCGCCACAATAAGGTGTACTCAGCTCATTTGATGGGATCAATTCGCCTCTTTCACCGCACTCAAAAACGCGCACGTCCGTTCTTGTTGCGGATGTTCGAAGATCTGCGCCGGAGTGCCCTGTTCGTGAATCTGCCCTTTATAGAAAAAGCACACCCGGTCGGCGAACTCCCGGGCGAAGCCCATCTGGTGGGTCACCATCAGCATCGTCAGGTTATGTTCGGCCCCCAGTTTGCGGATCACATTCAGCACTTCGCCGCACAACTCCGGGTCAAGCGCCGAGGTCACTTCGTCGAACAGCATCACCTTGGGCCGCATTGCCAGCGCCCGGGCAATCGCCACCCGCTGTTGCTGGCCGCCGGACAACTGCGACGGATAATGGTCGAGCTTGTTGCCCAGCCCCACCAGTTCCAACAGGTCGGCGGCGCGCTCCCGGGCTTCTTTCGGGTTCATGCCCAGCACCTGCACCGGCGCCTCGATCACGTTTTGCAGCGCCGTCATGTGGGGGAACAGGTTGAAACTCTGGAACACCATGCCGATCTTGCCGCGCACCCGGCGGATGTGTCGGTCGTTGGCCGGCACCAGCACGCCGTTGCGGTTGGGCATGTGGGTCAGGGAGTCATCCTCTACGCGGATCTGGCCCTGATTGATGCCTTCCAGGGTCATCAACACCCGCAGCAGCGTGGACTTGCCCGAGCCGCTGGGGCCGATGATCGCGACCTTTTCACCGGGGGCGACATCCAGGTTCAGATGGTCGAGCACGGTGAAGCTGCCATAGCTTTTGGTCACGTCCTGGAAACTCACGATCGGCCGGGACGGTGTGGGATCTTGCATGGCCGGGGCCTCCTGCTGCGACGCCAGCGTGCTGCGCCGGGACAAATCGGTGGGCGTGGACAGAGGTAAAGTCATTAGCGTAGCTCCATGCGCGTTTCAAGGCGCCGTACCAGATAGGCCAAGGCAAGGCTCAGGGCGAGGAAGAACAGGCCGACCATGGTGATCGGTTCCAGGTAACGGAAATTCTCGGAACCGATATTCTTGGCCTGCTGCATGATTTCCACCACGGTGATCGCCGACAGCACCGGCGTGTCCTTGAGCATCGCCACCAGGTAGTTGCCCAGCGGCGGCACGATCGGTCGCAGCGCCTGGGGCAGGATGATGTTGCGGTAGGCGTCGTACGGCGCGATGTTCAATGCCGTCACCGCCTCCCACTGCGCTCGTGGCACCGCGTCGAGACCACTGCGATAGACCTCGGCGATGTAGCAGGCGTAGTGCAGGCCGATGCCGAGGATGCCGACCTGCATGGCCGTCAGGCTCAAGCCGTAGTTGGGCAGTACGTAGTAGAGGAAATACACCTGGATCAGCAGCGGCGTGCTGCGGATGAACTCGATCACAGCGGCGGCCGGCCACGACAGCCAGAATGTGCGACTGCGCCGGCCAATCGCCAGGAACAGCCCCAGGACAATCGCGATCAGGAAGCCGATCAGGGTAATGCCCACGGTGTTGAGGGAGGCGCGCAGCAGGTCCGGCAGGATGTGTGCGGCGTAGGACCAATCGAACAGCGTCATGACAGACCTCCACGCATCCGGCCCCGGCTCAGTCGTCGCTCGACGTGGCGCATGCCGAAGTTGATGGCTTGGGCGAGGATGAAATACATCACCAGGGCCAGGCTGAAGATCTCCAGGGTCTGGAAGGTCGCCTGGTCCAGTTGCCGGGCACGGAAGCTCAGGTCGGACAAGGTGATCAGCGACACCAGCGAGGTGTTTTTCAGCAGCTCGATGAGCAGGTTGGTGCCCGGCGGAATCGCTGCCAACAAGGCCTGGGGCAAGATGATCCGTTTGAAGCGCGTGAAACTACTGAAATTCAGCGCCGTGCAAGCTTCGTATTGCCCCTTGGCCACCGAGCTGATGGCACCGCGCATGACCTCGGCCCCATAAGCGCCGATGTGCAGGCCCAGGCCGACGATCGCCACCGCGTAGGGGCTCAGTTCGACGTTGAACGGCGGCAGTGGCAACACGAAGAACAGCCAGAACAGCTGGACCAACAGCGAGGTGCCACGGAAGACTTCGATGTAGGTGATGCTGAACCAGCGCAGCGCGCGCCACGGCGACAGCCGCCCGAGGGCCGCCAAGACCGCGGCGACAATCGCCAGCAGCGAGCCGAAGAAGGTCACCTGCAGCGTGACCCAGGCCCCTTGAATCAATAACGGAAGTAATTCGCCCATGGTTCGACCCGATATCCGATGAAGCAGGGGAACAGGCATCACGCAGCGCGCGTCACGCCTGTTTCGGCACGTCAGTTTCGACTATGGCTGAGCGCAGAGCTCGGCCGCGGTTTTGCTGGTCACGTTGGATTTGTCGAAACCGAACGGCGCAACCGTCTTGAGGTGTTCTTCGGAGCCCAGCCATTTCTTCAGCTCGGCGTTGACCGCGTCGCGCAGGTCTTTGTCTTCGGGGCGGAAGGCGAGGGCGCCGTAACCGATGTGGGACGGATCGTCCTTGAATTCGGTCATCGCCTCGACCTTCTCGCCGCCTTTGCCGGCGAGGCCTTTCATGGTCAGTTGCGTGCCGACGGCGGCGTCCGCGCGACCGGCGCGCACCGCTTGCAACTGTGCGGTGGTGTCGGGAACCTGGAGGATCTGCTCGTCCTTGACCCCGGAATCTCGAGCGTACGCCAGGTTCACCGTGCCGGCCATGATCGCCAGCTTCACGTCCGGTTGCTTGGCGATGTCTTCATAACTGTGGAGGTTTTTCGGGTTGCCCTTGGCCACGAGCAAGGCATCGGGCAACTGGTATTGCGGGTCGGTGAACAACACCTGCTTGCAACGCGCCGGGGTGATGTACATGCCGGCGGCAATCACGTCGAAACGGCCGGCGCGCAAGCCGGGAATCAGCGAGCCCCATTCAGTCAGCACGCCGTTGACCTGCTTGATGCCCATCTTGGCAAAGATGATCTTGGCGATTTCCGGCGATTCACCGGTCACGGTGCCGTCGGTTTCGGTGAAGGCGAACGGGGTTTCGTTGGCGTAGCCGATCCGGATGCTGCTGTTGCTTTTGACGGTATCCAAGGTCGCCGCCTGGACGCCGCCGGCCAGGCCAAGCACGGCACAGGTCAGCAAAAGCCGACGCAAGGGCGCGCCTGTGCGGGGAAGAAAATTGCTCATCGATAAAATCTCCTGTTTCTTGTGGATCCGTCGTTTGACGGCTCTGTGGTAGGAGGCAGTGTTACAAGAGCAAAGCGTACTGCGGCTGATCCAGGCTGGGCCATGGATCGGGAGCGGCACCGGTACAGGTCGATCCGGCTTTTTGTCAGGGTGATGAACCCGCCTGGATGACGACCTTGGACCGAGCATACAAAAGCCCCGGCATCGATTGTATTGCACTAGGACAATTGCTTTGCCGCGATGGCCGCGCAATGCTGTGCGCACCCCTAAACACGCCGGTTGCAGCTGTCATGGATAAGTGGAAGTCAGCCTTGGACCTCGCCCGTAGCGGTGAATCCAAATACAAGATTCTGGTGCAGGCCATTGCCGACGATATCGAACAGGGCACCCTGGCCAATGACCAGCGCCTGCCGCCGCAACGGCAGGTGGCCGACGCCATGGGCATCAGCGTGCAGACCGTCACCAACGCCTACAAGGAACTGGAGCGCCAGGGCCTGGTGCGCTGTGAAGTCGGGCGTGGCAGCTTCGTCTCGCGGCGCATGAGCGACCGGGTGGCGACGTACATTCTCGACAGTCCCGAGCGAGCGCTGGTGGATTTTTCCATCACCCGCATCCTGCACACCCGCGAGCATGACCAGGCCTGGCGTGATACCTGCGCGGCGCTGAGTACTGAAGAGGATCAGCCGTGGATTCATGCGTTTCGCCCCATCGCCGGTTTCGAATCCCATCGCGAAGCGGCGGCGCAGTGGATCGGTCGGCAAGGGCTGAAAGTCGACCGTAACGATGTGCTGATCACCAATGGTGCGGCCCACGGGATTTTCCTGGCTCTCGCTTCGCTGGCGGGCCCTGATGATGTGGTGCTTTGCGAAGGCTTGACCGACCACGGCGTGATCGGCAATTCCCAGGTGCTGGGTTTCACCCTCAAGGGCCTGGAGATGGACCGCTATGGCATCGACCCCGAGCATTTCGAAGACATGTGCAGCAACGAGCGCATCACCGCGCTGGTGTGCACGCCAAACCTGAACAACCCCACCACCAGCCTGATGCCCGACGCCCGCCGCCGGGAAATCGCCGAGATTGCCCGGCGCTTCGGTGTGCACATTATCGAAGACGATGTGTACGGCCCGCTGCTGGACGAACGCCGGGCGCCGCCCATCAGCCATTACCTGCCGGAGCTGTCGTTCTATTGCACGAGCATGACCAAGTCGGTGCTCACGGGGCTGCGCATCGGCTACCTGGTGGTGCCCAAGCGCCTGGCGTTGCGCACCGAGAGCATCCTGCGGGTCAACAGTTGGATGGCCACGCCCATGGTCTCGGAGATCGCCACCCGCTGGATTCGCGATGGACGCGCCGAATCGTTGGTGCATCTGCAGCGCCGCTTGCTGTCCGGGCGCCAGGCGATGGTCACCGAGTACATGGGCGAGCACGTGTTGGGCCAGCACCCGCATGCCTTGAATGCGTGGGTTGGCATCCCGTCCCATTGGGAAGTGGACAGCTTGGTGCGGGCCCTGCGGCACAAGCACATCGCTGTGACTTCCCCCGATCCGTTCACCGTCCGCGGCACCCCCAGGCCCCGCGCGGTGCGGGTCTGCGTCGGTGCCGAATGCAGCGATGAAGAAATGCGCCATGCGCTGATCGGCATGCGGCAGATCTTCAACCAGTACCCGCAGATTCATGATTTCTGATGCCCCACATCGCCCGCTGCGCAAGCGAATGTGTGAGCGCTTTTGTGGCGAGGGAGCTTGCTCCCGCTGGGGCGCGCAGCGGCCCTACAACCGGCGACATGGTGGACCATGTCAACTGAGTGACCGTTGAGAAGGGGCTGCTGCGCAGCCCAGCGGGAGCAAGCTCCCTCGCCACAGGGGTAGGGGGCGCCTGATGGATTTTGTTCATCGCTCCCGGCGGCAATGAATGCAAATTAAATTGCCCTAGTACATTCATCGCCACAATCCAGCCCTCTTAGACTGCGCGCAACACATCAGCTCGGGACGCGGTCATGGCAGTGTTGCAGCTTCAGGATATCTACCGTGCTCGCCAGCGCATCGAGTCGCTGGTGCGACGTACACCCATGGAGCACTCCCCGAGTTTGTCGCGGTTGATGGGCGTGGCGGTGTACCTCAAGCTCGAAGCCCTGCAAATCACCGGCAGCTTCAAGCTGCGCGGGGCGAGCAACGCAGTGGCGCAGCTCAGCGCCGAGCAAAAGGCCCAAGGCGTGGTCACGGCTTCGACCGGCAATCATGGCCGGGCACTGGCCCATGCCGCTTCGCAACAAGGCGTCAAGGCGATGGTCTGCCTGTCGAACCTGGTGCCGGCCAACAAGGTGCAGGCGATTCGCGACCTGGGCGCCGAGGTGTGCATCGTCGGCCAGTCCCAGGACGATGCCCAGCGCGAGGCCGAGCGCATCGCCCGGGAGCAGGGCGCGACCTTTTTGCCGCCCTTCGATCATCCGGCGATCATCGCCGGGCAGGGCACCCTCGGCCTGGAGATCCTCGAGCAGCAACCGGAGGTGGCCCAGGTCCTGGTGCCGTTGTCCGGTGGCGGCTTGTTCGCCGGTGTTGCCCTGGCCCTCAAAAGTGCGAACCCAGCGATTCAAGTCCACGGCATCAGCATGGCCCGTGGCGCCGCGATGCACGCCAGCCTCGCCGCGGGGCAGCCCGTGGACATCGAAGAACTGCCGACGCTGGCCGACTCCCTCGGTGGCGGCATCGGCCTGGACAACCGCTACACCTTCGCCATGACCCGGCAACTGAGCGATGACGTACACCTGCTCTCGGAAGCCTCTATCGCCAATGCCATCCGCCACGCCTATCACCACGAACGCCTGGTGCTCGAAGGGGCTGCCGTGATGGGCATCGCGGCGCTGCTCGACGGCCTGGTCGAGCCGCGCGGCCCCATTGTCCTGGTGGTCAGCGGGCGCAACGTCGACACCGAACACCATGCCCGCGTGATCGCTGGCGCCAACGCCTGATAACCCCTAACGGAGCCTGTCATGAGTGAAGTCACCCTATTGAGCGAAGCCGACCTGCGCAGCTGCGTGGCCCTCGACCTGGCCAGCATCGACGCCATCGAACAGGCCTTCGTGCTGTTGGCGACGGCGGCTGTGGCGATGCCGCCGATCCTGCGGCTGGACATCCCCGAACATAACGGTGAAGTGGACGTGAAGACTGCTTACCTGCCGGGCCTGGAACGCTTCGCCATCAAGGTCAGTCCGGGTTTTTTCGATAACCCCAAGCTCGGCCTGCCCAGCCTCAACGGCATGATGATGTTGCTGTCGGCGCGCACTGGTCTGCTGGAGGCGCTGTTGCTGGATAACGGTTATCTCACTGCCGTACGCACGGCGGCGGCGGGTGCGGTGGCGGCGCGCTGCCTGTCTCGTGAGGAGAGCCGCAGCGTCGCGCTGATCGGTGCCGGCGAGCAGGCGGCGTTGCAACTTCAGGCGCTGCGCCTGGTGCGGCCCGTCGAAGAAGTGCGGGTCTGGGCGCGCGATGCGCAAAAGGCCCGGGCGTTCAGCGCCGAACTGGCCCGCGACACAGGGCTGGCGGTCACGCCATGCGCCAGTGTCGACGCCGCGCTGGAAGGCGTGGACATCGCCATCACCTGCACCCCCAGCCGCGAGCCGCTGATCGAAGCTCGGCACCTGCACCCGGGCCTGCACATCACCGCGATGGGCTCGGACGCGGAACACAAGAACGAGATTTCCCCGCAAGCCCTGGCGGCTGTCGATTGTTATGTCGCCGATCGCCTGAGCCAGACCCGCGTGCTCGGCGAACTGCATCACGCCCTGTTGGCCGGCACCGTTGGCGATGAGGTCGCGTTGCACGAGCTGGGCCAGGTGCTGACAGGGCAGCGGGCCGGGCGTACCGACGAGGCGCAGGTCACCCTGTGCGACCTCACTGGCACCGGTGCCCAGGACACCGCCATCGCCAACCTGGCGTTCGAGCGGGCACGGGCGGCGGGCAAGGGTTTCCCATTCGGTCGCTAACCATTTTCCATTCGTGCGTCATTGATCAGAGGGCAGAGGGATGTCAGAGAGAGTCGTCAATCTTCCGTTCCAACGGGAGGAATACACCCAACGCCTGGCGAAGGTTCGCGCGGCCATGCAGGCCCAGGGCCTGGAGCTGCTGTTGGTCACCGATCCGTCGAACATGGCTTGGCTCACCGGCTATGACGGTTGGTCGTTCTATGTGCACCAGTGCGTGCTGGTGGCACTGGAGGGCGAGCCTGTGTGGTTCGGTCGTGGCCAGGATGCCAACGGTGCAAAACGCACGGTGTTCATGCAGGCCGATAACATCGTCGGCTACCCGGACATCTATGTGCAGTCCCGCGAGCGCCACCCCATGGACTACTTGTCCCGCGAGGTGATCATCGCCCGTGGCTGGGGCGCGCTGAGCATCGGCGTGGAGATGGACAACTATTACTTCAGCGCCGCCGCGTACCTGTCGCTGCAAAAGCATTTGCCCCAGGCAAAACTGGTGGATGCGGTGGGCCTGGTGAACTGGCAGCGGGCCGTCAAGTCGCCCCAGGAAATCGCCTACATGCGCATCGCCGCACGCATCGTCGAAAACATGCACAGCCGGATCCTGGAACGCATCGAACCGGGTATGCGCAAGAACGAATTGGTGGCCGAGATCTACAGCAGCGGCATCCTCGGCGCCGACGGTCATGGCGGCGACTACCCGGCCATCGTGCCGCTGTTGCCTACCGGGGCCGACGCCAGTGCGCCGCACCTGACCTGGGACGATTCACCCTTCGAAAAGGGCGCCGGCACCTTCTTTGAAATCGCCGGTTGCTACAAGCGTTACCACTGCCCGCTGTCGCGCACCATTTACCTGGGCAAGCCGCCGCAACATTTCCTCGACGGCGAAAAAGCCGTGGTCGAGGGCATCGCCGCCGGCCTGGACGCGGCCAAGCCAGGGAACACCACGGGCGACATCGCCGTGGCGTTTTTCAAGGTGCTGGAGAAATTCGGCATCCACAAGGACAGTCGTTGCGGCTACCCCATCGGGATCAGTTATCCGCCGGATTGGGGCGAGCGCACCATGAGCCTGCGCCCCGGCGACAACAGCGTGTTGCAGCCGGGCATGACCTTCCATTTCATGCCGGGGCTGTGGATGGACGATTGGGGCCTGGAAATCACCGAAAGCATCCTGATCACCGAGACTGGCGTCGAGACGCTGTGCAACGTGCCCCGTCAATTGTTCGTGAAGGATTGAGCCATGCCCGATCAGCCTAATAATCCCATCAGCGCCACGATCGACTTCACCCGCGAAGGCGTGCAGCACGGCTTTCTCAAGCTGCCGTATTCACGGGACGATTCGGCCTGGGGCGCGGTGATGATTCCCATCACGGTCATCCAGCGCGGCAGCGGTCCGACGGCGCTGCTCAGCGGTGGCAACCACGGTGATGAATACGAAGGCCCGGTGGCCCTGAGCAAGCTGGCGCAGCAACTGACGGCTGAAGACGTGTGTGGGCGGGTGATCATCGTGCCGTTCATGAACACCCCGGCCTTCCACGCCGGACGCCGGACTTCGCCCATCGACAAGGGCAACCTGAACCGCAGTTTTCCCGGTAGGCCGGACGGCACCGTCACCGAGAAAATCGCCGACTATTTCAATCGCACGCTGCTGCCCTTGGCCGACATTGTCCTGGACATTCACTCCGGCGGGCGGACCTTGGATTTCCTGCCATTTGCCGCCTGCCACGTCTTGCCGGACAAACAGCAGCAAGCGCGCTGCGAGGCCGGGATGCTGGCGTTCAACGCGCCGTATTGCATGCGCATGCTGGAGCTGGACGCCGGGGCGATGTACGACACGGCGGCCGAGTCCCAGGGCAAGGTGTTCGTCACCACTGAGCTGGGCGGCGGCGGTTCGTCGACGGCCCGCAGCGTGGCGATTGCCGAGCGTGGGGTGCGCAACCTGTTGATTCACGCCGGCATCCTGCGGGGCACGATCGAGTTGCAGCCGTCGCTGGTGCTCGACATGCCGGACGCCAGTTGCTTCATCGCCAGCGAGCACGATGGCTTGCTGGAAATGTGCCGCGACCTGGGGGACCACGTGACCCTGGGCGAGGTGGTGGCGCGCATCTACGACACGACCCGCAGCGGCATCGCCCCAGTCGAATACCGCGCCGCCCGCAGCGGCCTGCTGGCGGCCCGGCATTTTCCGGGGCTGGTGCAGTGTGGCGATACGTTGGTGGTGATTGCCGATGTGTTGGCTTGATACACCTCAACTGACACACCCCCTGTGGCGAGGGAGCTTGCTCCCGCTCGGCTGCGAAGCAGTCGTCGCTTTTCGGCCTGGGGCAGACGGAACCGAGATCGGGGCCGCTGCGCGCCCCAGCGGGAGCAAGCTCCCTCGCCACAGTAATCGGTGTGATGCCTGAACTGACTGGAGAGCGCCGCCCATGCACAAACTCGATCGCTACGACCTCAAGATCCTGCAAATCCTCGCCGAAGATGGACGGATCACCAAGTCGAGCCTGGCCGAAGCCATCAGCCTGTCGGTGACGCCGGCCTGGGAACGGGTGCGCAAGCTGGAGGTGGCCGGGTTGATCAACGGCTACCGGGCGCAGATCGACTGGGGCGCGGTGTTCAAGCGCCAACAGGTGCTGGTGGAGATCACCCTGGCCCGCCACACCGCCCAGGACATGCGCCGGTTCGAGCAACGCATGATCGCCGCGCCAGAAGTGGCGTTCTGTTACGCCACCGGGGGCGGGGTCGATTACCTGGCGATGATCCAGGCACCGGACGTCGACTATTACCAGCGTTTCGTCGATCAACTGCTGCTGGAAGACCTCGGCATCGAACGCTACTTCACCTACATCGTCACCAAGACCATCAAGACCAGCGGCGCCTTGCCGGCGGAGTTGGCCGAGCCGTCCTGAGCACCGCAGAAAACCTGTTTTTGCCGCCCTCGATTCAGAAAAAAACCAGGGTTTGCCCCACGGCAAACAGCCGATTACCCAAGCGCCGCTGCCCTAGCATGGCTTCACGCACACGCTCTGGAGTGAACGTCATGACTTACCAACATCCGCTACTGTTCAAGGCGCTTTGCTACATCGACGGCCATTGGGTCCACAGCGACAGCGGCCACAGTATCGCTGTGCACAACCCCGCCACCCGCACGGTCATCGGCCATGTGCCGATGCTCGATCAGCCGCAGATTGTCGCGGCGGTGGACGCGGCGCATCGCGCATTCCCGGCGTGGCGTGAGCAGAGCCTGGAGAGCCGGGGCGCACTGCTGCGGCGCTGGGCGGCATTGATCGTCGAACACAGCGAAGACCTCGCGCACATTCTCAGCCTGGAGCAGGGCAAGCCATTGGCCGAGTCCCGTGGCGAAATCGCCTACGCTGCCAGCTTCATCCCGTGGTTCGCCGAGGAAGCCCGGCGCCTGTACGGGCAGAACATCCCCAGCCATATCCCGAGTGCGCACCTGGGTACGATCAAGGAGCCAGTAGGCGTCTGTGCGCTGCTGACGCCGTGGAATTTTCCGTCGGCGATGATCACCCGCAAGGCCGCCGCCGCCCTGGCCGCCGGTTGCACCGTGGTGATCAAGCCGGCCCACGAAACCCCTTACTCGGCACTGGCCCTGGCGCAACTGGCCGAGGAGGCAGGCTTTCCTGCCGGGGTTTTCAACGTGGTATTGGGCGAGCCGCAAATGGCCATGGAAACCCTGGTCAAGGATCGTCGCGTACGCTCGGTGAGCTTCACCGGCTCGACCCGGGTGGGCAAGCTGGTGTTGCAGGCGGCAGCCCATGACGTGAAGAAAGTCGCGCTGGAACTGGGCGGCAACGCGCCATTTATCGTCTGCGCCGATGCCGACCTGGCCTTGGCGGTGAAAGTCGCCGTGGAGGCGAAATTCCAGACCTCCGGCCAGGACTGCTGTGCGGCTAACCGGATCATGGTGCAGCGCCCGGTATACCAGGCATTCCTCAGTCGTTTCGCCGCAGCGGTGCGCGCCTTGCGCGTCGGGCCGGCCATGGTCGATCAACAGGAGCAGGACGTGGAGGTCGGGCCGTTGATGCACCAGGCGGCGCTCGATGCGACCGCTGACCGCGTCGCCGATGCGCTGGCCCTTGGCGCTCAACGCCTGGTGGGCGGTGAGGCCCATGCCTTGGGCGGGTTGTTCTACCAACCGACTGTGCTGGCCGATGTCACGCCACAGATGCGCATCTACCGTGAAGAAAACTTCGCGCCCATTGCCGGGGTGATGCCGTTCGACACCCTGGACGAAGCCATCGAAATGGCCAACGACACCGAGTACGGGCTGGCGGCCTATATTTGTTCCAACCGCCTGGACGTCATTTATCCGCTGATCCGCCGTCTCGACCATGCCATGGTCGCGGTCAACGGCGTCAAGTTCACCGGCCACCCGATTCCCTTCGGTGGCATGAAAGCCTCGGGCCTCGGCCGCGAGGGTGGCAGCGACGGCTTCGAGCCCTTTGTCGAAACCAAATATTTCTGCCTGCACCATCAAGGCCAGTTCCCAGGAGAGCCCGCATGAGCCAAGAACTCAATACGCTGTTCGAACAAGACCGTGCGCATTTCATGCACCCCTCGACCCACGCTCACGACCACGCCAGCGGCGCGCTCAAGGGGCGGATCATCAAGAGTGCGTCAGGCGTTCGCATTCGCGACCATGAAGGCCGGGAGTTCATCGACGCCTTTGCCGGCCTCTACTGCGTGAACATCGGCTATGGCCGCACCGAGGTGGCCGACGCCATCTATAAGCAGGCCAAGGAACTGGCCTACTACCACACCTACGTCGGCTATTCGAGCGAGGCGATCATCGAGCTGTCCAGCCGCATCATGGACTGGGCGCCGGAGGGCATGAAGAAGGTCTATTACGGCTTGTCCGGCTCCGATGCCAATGAAACCCAGGTCAAGCTGGTGCGCTACTACAACAACGTGCTGGGCCGACCGCAGAAGAAGAAAATCATCTCCCGCGACCGTGGCTACCATGGCTCGGGCATCATGACCGGCAGCCTGACCGGCCTGGCGACCTTCCACCAACATTTCGACCTGCCGGTGGAAGGGGTCAAGCACACCGTGTGCCCCCACTGGTATCGCAAGGCCCCGGCGGGCATGGACGAAGCGACGTTCGTGCGTTACTGCGCCGATGAGCTGGAAAAAATGATCCTCGCCGAAGGCCCGGACACCGTGGCGGCGTTCATCGGCGAACCGCTGATGGGCACCGGCGGCATCATCGTTCCCCCGGCCGGTTATTGGGATGCGATCCAGGCCGTGCTGAAAAAATATGACGTGTTGTTGATCGCCGATGAAGTGGTCTGCGCCTTCGGCCGCCTCGGCTCGAAGATGGGCAGCCAGCGCTACGGCATGAAGCCGGACTTGATCACCACCGCCAAAGGCCTGACCAGTGCCTATGCACCCTTGTCGGCAGTGATTATCGGGGAAAAGGTCTGGAGCGTGATTGAAAAAGCCTCCCAGGCCGAAGGGGCCATGGGCCATGGCTGGACCTATTCCGGGCACCCGATTTGCGCGGCGGCGGCACTGGCGAACCTCGACATTCTTGAACGGGAAAACCTCACGGCCAACGCCGAGGATGTTGGCGGCTACCTGAATCGTCGCCTGCGTGAAACCCTTGAAGGTCATCCGCTGGTGGGCGAGGTGCGCGGTGATGGCATGCTGGCGGCGGTGGAATTCATGGCCGACCGTGAACAGCGCACGGCGTTCGACCCGGCACTCAAGGTCGGCCCGAAAGTCTCGGCGGCTTGCCTGGAACGCGGCATGATCGCCCGCGCCATGCCCCACGGTGACATCCTGGGCTTCGCCCCACCATTGATCCTGACCCGCGAGGATGCGGACTTGATCGTCGACATCACCAAAGGTGCTGTCGATCAAGTGGCGGGTGAGGTGTTGGCTTAAGCTGAGAAAAAATACTTCAGGACAACAACACCCCGTGGCGAGGGAGCTTGCTCCCGCTGGGCCGCGAAGCGGTCCCTTTTTTGCGATTGCTGTGCAATCGAGCGGGAGCAAGCTCCCTCTCCACAACGGATCTGAAACCCATAAAAAAGCCCGCCCGATCATGTGATCGGGCGGGCTTTTGGTTGTTGCTTGGCGATTACTTCTTCAAACCGTAATGCTCATCGAGCATGCCGGGCGAATTCGGGGCCTTGGGGGCGTAGTCCCGGGGCGGTTCCTGATCCTTTGGCGGGGTCAGGCGTTCCCGTGGAGCCTGCGCTGAATCGGCGTGCAGGGCAGCCAGCAGGCGTTGGCGAGTCTGCTCATCCAGGGCCAGGCGATTGGCACCCTCGGACAAGTGATCCTGGACTTCCTGGTAGCTCTGGGTGAGTTTTTTCACCAGGGACGCGGTGCTGTTGAAGTGAGTGACCACTTCATTCTGATAACTGTCGAAACGTTCCTGGATGTCGTCCAGCTGACGTTGCGTGCTGTTGGGCACCGCGTTGGGCAGCAGTCGGGCAAGCAGGAATCCAATGGCGACACCGGCAACCAGGGCAAGAGTCGGCAACAACCAAACTAAGAGCGAGTGTTCCACGAGTCCTTCCTCTATAAACGGCTTTGCTTTACGTTAACGGCTCGGACCTGCGCTGTATACCGCGAAGAACATCGCAATCATGCCAGGCACAGACTTTAGCTAGACGAGTCGATCCTATTCGAGGTCACGGAGTTCTTTCCCTTGCTTATGCGCGAAACCCCTGTAGTCATCGATGGCCCGGTGGGCCAACTGGAAGCCTTGTACCTGGACAGCGAGGCTCCCCGTGGCCTGGCGCTGATCTGCCACCCGAACCCGGTGCAGGGTGGGACCATGCTCAACAAAGTGGTCTCGACCCTGCAACGCACTGCCCGCGATGCTGGCCTGGTTACGTTGCGTTTCAATTATCGTGGCGTAGGTGCCAGTGCCGGCAATCATGACATGGGCACCGGAGAAGTGGACGACGCCCAGGCTGTCGCGCAATGGCTGCGGGAGAAATACCCGCAATTGCCCCTGACACTGTTCGGCTTTTCCTTCGGTGGCTTCGTCGCCGCCAGCCTGGGCGGGCGCCTGGAAGCCCAGGGGCAGCCGGTCAAGCACCTGTTCATGGTGGCCCCGGCGGTGATGCGCCTGGACGAGCAGTCGCCCTTGCCGATGAGCGGCCAGTTGACCGTGATCCAGCCGGAAACCGACGAAGTGGTCGATCCGCAATTGGTTTACGAATGGTCCGACACGCTCCAACGTCCCCATGAGCTGCTGAAAGTGGCAGAATGCGGACACTTTTTTCATGGCAAGCTGACCGATCTCAAGGATCTGATCCTGCCGCGCCTCTCGAATTGACAGCAGTCTGACAAGCGATAACCCATGACGACGCGTACCCGTATCCTGACCGGCATCACCACCACCGGCACCCCGCACCTGGGCAACTATGCCGGCGCCATCCGTCCGGCGATCCTCGCCAGCCGCGACAGCAACGCCGATTCGTTCTACTTCCTGGCTGACTACCACGCCCTGATCAAGTGCGATGACCCGCTGCGTATCCAGCGTTCGCGCCTGGAAATCGCCGCTACGTGGCTGGCCGGTGGCCTGGATGTGGACCGCGTGACGTTCTATCGCCAGTCCGATATTCCCGAGATCCCGGAGCTGACCTGGCTGCTGACCTGCGTCGCCGCCAAGGGCCTGCTCAACCGTGCCCACGCCTACAAGGCGTCGGTGGACAAGAACGTCGAGGCCGGCGAAGACCCGGACGCTGGCATCACCATGGGGCTGTACAGCTACCCGGTGTTGATGGCCGCCGACATCCTGATGTTCAACGCCCACAAGGTGCCGGTCGGTCGCGACCAGATCCAGCACGTGGAAATGGCCCGCGACATCGGCCAGCGCTTCAACCACCTGTTCGGCCAGGGCAAGGAGTTCTTCACCATGCCCGAGGCGCTGATCGAAGAAAGCGTCGCCACGCTGCCGGGCCTCGATGGCCGCAAGATGTCCAAGAGCTACGACAACACCATCCCGTTGTTCAGCAGCGCCAAGGACATGAAGGACGCGATCTCGCGGATCGTCACCGACTCGCGTGCCCCGGGCGAAGCCAAGGATCCGGACAATTCGCATCTGTTCACCCTGTTCCAGGCCTTCGCCACTGCCGAACAGTCTGCCGAGTTCCGCAACGAACTGCTGCAGGGCCTGGGTTGGGGCGAAGCCAAGAACCGCCTGTTCCAGTTGCTCGACGGCGAGCTGGGTGAAGCGCGCGAGCGCTATCACCAGTTCATCGAGCGTCCATCGGACCTTGAAGACATCCTGCAACTGGGCGCGAAAAAAGCCCGGGCCGTGGCAACGCCGTTCCTCAACGAACTGCGCGAGGCTGTTGGCCTGCGTTCGTTTGTCAGCCAGGTCCAGGTGGCCGCCAGCACCAAGAAGAAAGCCGCCAAGACAGCACGCTTCGTCAGTTTTCGCGAAGACGACGGCAGTTTCCGCTTCCGACTGCTGTCCGCCGACGGCGAGCAACTGTTGCTGTCGAACCATTTTGCCGACGGCAAGACCGCGGGGCAGGTGACCAAGCAATTGCAGTCCGGCCAGCCCTTGGACGTACGCAGCGACGACCTGGGTTTCAGCGTCTGGCTCGACGGCGAGTGCGTGGCGAATAGCCCGGCTTTTGCTGACAGCGCCGCGCGGGATGCCGCCGTCGATGCGCTGCGTGTTGCCTTGACGCCTGCCCAGGACTGATCCGGCACGTCATCCGACCATCGGCCCGAGTAAGGGCCGATTGCCATTCCTCTGGGCCGTCGCTACAGTGACGGCCCGTTTTTGTTGCCTTGCTAACGAATATGACGCCCCTAGAACGATATCAAGCTGATCTGAAACGCCCGGAGTTCTTCCACGACGCAGCCCAGGAAACGGCGGTGCGGCATTTGCAGCGCCTGTACGACGACCTGGTCGCGGCCTCGAACAACAAGCCGGGCCTGTTGGGCAAACTGTTCGGCAAAAAAGACCAGGCACCGGTCAAGGGCCTGTATTTCTGGGGCGGCGTGGGCCGTGGCAAGACCTACCTGGTGGACACCTTCTTCGAGGCGTTGCCGTTCAAGGAAAAGACACGCACGCACTTTCACCGCTTCATGAAGCGCGTGCACGAGGAAATGAAGACCCTGGGCGGCGAGAAGAACCCGCTGACCATCATCGCCAAGCGTTTTGCCAACGAGACCCGGGTGATCTGCTTCGATGAGTTCTTCGTGTCCGACATCACCGACGCCATGATCCTGGGCACCTTGATGGAAGAACTGTTCAAGAACGGCGTGACCCTGGTCGCCACCTCGAACATCGTGCCGGACGGCCTGTACAAGGACGGCCTGCAGCGGGCGCGCTTCCTGCCGGCCATCGCGCTGATCAAGGAGCACACTGAAATCGTCAACGTCGACAGCGGCGTCGACTACCGCCTGCGTCACCTCGAACAAGCGGAGCTGTTCCACTTTCCGTTGGATGCCGCTGCCCAAGAAAGCCTGCGCAAGAGCTTCCGCGCCCTGACGCCGGAATGCACCCAGGCCGTGGAAAATGATGTATTGGTCATCGAAAATCGCGAAATCCGCGCCGTGCGTACGTGCGATGACGTGGCCTGGTTCGACTTCCGCGAACTGTGCGACGGCCCCCGCAGCCAGAACGATTACATCGAACTGGGCAAGATCTTCCACGCCGTGCTGCTGAGCAATGTCGAGCAGATGAGCGTCACCACCGACGACATCGCCCGCCGTTTCATCAACATGGTCGACGAGTTCTACGACCGTAACGTGAAGCTGATCATTTCGGCCGAAGTCGAACTCAAGGACCTCTACACCGGCGGCCGCTTGACCTTCGAATTCCAGCGGACCCTGAGTCGCCTGCTGGAAATGCAGTCCCACGAATTCCTGGCGCGGGCGCATAAGCCGTAGGGCAATTCGGAAAAAAGAAGGGCCTGCGATTGCAGGCCTTTTTTGTGCCCGTGGAATCAGCCGTTCACGGCATAACCCTGTGGGAGGGAGCTTGCCAGCCCTCGGGCTACGCCGCCTGCTGAAACTGCTGCCGATACTGGTTCGGCGATAGGTCGGTATGTTGCCGGAACAGCCGGGCGAAAAAGCTCGCGTCGTCATAGCCAACTTCATAACTGATGGTCTTGATGCTCTTGCGGCTGCCGGAGAGCAGGCCCTTGGCGGTTTCGATCCGCAGCCGTTGCAGGTAATGCAGCGGTTTGTCGCCCGTGGCGGTCTGGAAGCGGCGCATGAAATTGCGGATGCTCATGCCATGTTCCCGGGCAACATCCTCGAAGCGGAATTTATCGGCGAAGTGCTCTTCGAGCCATTGCTGGATCTGGAGGATGATCACGTCCTGGTGCAGTTTCTGCCCGCCGAAGCCGATCCGTCCTGGCGAATAGCTGCGTTGCACCTCATACAAGATGTCCCGCGCCACGGCCTGGGCGACGTTGGCGCCACAGAAGCGTTCAATGAGGTAAATGTAGAGGTCGCAGGCTGAGGTCGTGCCGCCGGCGCAGAACAGGTTGTCGGCGTCGGTCAGGTGCTTGTCCTGGTTCAGGTGTACCTGGGGGAAGCGTTCCTTGAAGGCATTGAAGAAGCGCCAGTAGGTGGTGGCTTCCTTGCCGTCGAGCAACCCGGCCTCCGCCAGCCAGAACACCCCGGTGGCTTCGCCGCAGAGTACCGCGCCGCGCGCGTGTTGTTCTCGCAGCCAAGGCAGGACCTGGGGATAACGTTGGCAGAGGGTGGCGAAATCATCCCAGAAGGCCGGCAGGATGATGACATCGGTGTTTTCCAGGCCACCGTCCACCGGCATGATTACATCGCTGAAGCTGTTCACCGGTTTGCCATCGGGGCTGACCAGTCGGGTTTCAAAAGCCGGCGTCAGGCCGTGGCCCAGTTGTTTGCCATAACGCAGGCTGGCCAGGTGGAAAAAATCCTTGGCTTGCATGAGGGTTGAGGCGAAGACCCGGTCGATTGCCAGGATGCTGACGCGCCGCAAGGGCGTGGAGGCGTGCATAGACATAATTCATCTTTATTTTTATAGGGGAAAGTGGTCACCAGACGGCTGGATCGTCTTATTTTTTGTCGGATGTGTCCAGTGTCCTGTCGTACCCCGCAGGCTTAGGCTCTGTCGGATAACCACGCCCAACAAAAACCAAAGGTGCGCCATGATCCCCAGAACACTGTTCAGTCCCGAGCACGAATTGTTTCGCGAAAGCGTACGAACCTTCCTCGAAAAAGAAGCCGTGCCGTACCACAGCCAGTGGGAAAAACAGGGACATGTCGATCGCCAGCTCTGGAACAAGGCAGGGGAGGCGGGCATGTTGTGCTCGCACCTTCCTGAAGCCTATGGGGGGCTGGACGCCGATTTTCTCTACAGCACGGTGGTGATCGAGGAAATCGGCCGCCTGGGGCTGACGGGGATCGGGTTCTCGCTGCATTCCGACATCGTCGCGCCGTACATTCTGCATTACGGCAGTGAGGCGCTGAAACACAAGTACCTGCCGAAACTGGTGTCCGGCGAAATGGTCACGGCCATCGCCATGACCGAGCCGGGCGCCGGTTCCGACCTGCAAGGGGTGAAGACCACGGCGGTGCTGGACGGCGACGAATACGTCATCAACGGCTCGAAGACGTTCATCACCAATGGTTTCCTGGCGGACCTGGTGATCGTGGTCGCCAAGACCGATCCGAAGGCCGGCGCCAAGGGCACCAGCCTGTTCCTGGTGGAGGCGGGCACGCTGGGTTTTGAAAAGGGCAAACGCCTGGAAAAAGTCGGCATGAAGGCCCAGGACACGTCGGAATTGTTCTTCCAGGATGTCCGCGTGCCGAAGGAGAACCTGCTGGGGCAGGCCGGCATGGGCTTCGCCTACTTGATGCAGGAGCTACCCCAGGAGCGCCTGACCGTCGCCATCGGCGGCCTGGCATCGGCTGAAGCGGCGCTGCAATGGACTCTGGACTACACCCGCGAGCGCAAGGCATTCGGCAAATCCATCGCGGACTTCCAGAACACCCGTTTCAAGCTCGCGGAAATGGCCACCGAAATCCAGATCGGCCGGGTCTTCGTCGACCGCTGCCTGGAATTGCACCTGCAAGGCAAGCTGGACGTGCCGACGGCGGCGATGGCCAAGTACTGGGGCACCGACCTGCAATGCAAGGTGCTCGACGAGTGCGTGCAGTTGCATGGCGGCTACGGCTTCATGTGGGAATACCCGATTGCCCGGGCGTGGGCGGATGCGCGGGTGCAGCGGATCTATGCCGGGACCAATGAGATCATGAAGGAGATCATTGCGCGGTCGCTTTGATGCGGTGGTGAACTTGGGGCCGCTATCGCGAGCAAGCTCGCACACAGGCGATTTGTGTCTGATCACTGTGTTGTAACCAGCACAGAACCCTTGTGGGAGCGAGCTTGCTCGCGATGGGGCCTATGAATCGATCAAGGGGCCGGGTTGGGCTGATCCTTGTGGATCGCCTCGATCCCCGCCAGCACTGCGTCCGACAGCTTCAGGTCGAAGCTGGCAATGTTGCTGTCCAGTTGCTCCAGCGTGGTGGCGCCAATGATGTTGCTCGTCACGAACGGCTGCCGGGTGACGAACGCCAGGGCCATCTGCGCCGGGTCCAGGCCATGTTCGCGGGCCAGGGCCACATAACGGCTGCACGCCGCTTCCGATTGCGGGTTGAAGTAACGCATGAAGCGGCTGTACAGCGTCAGGCGGCCCTTGGCTGGCCGTGCGCCGTTTTCGTATTTGCCCGACAGGAAGCCGAACGCCAGTGGCGAATAAGCCAGCAAGCCGCATTGCTCGCGAATGGCGATTTCCGACAGGCCGATCTCGAAGCTGCGGTTGAGCAGGTTGTACGGGTTCTGGATCGACACCGCTCGCGGCCAGCCACGGGCCTCGGCCAGGGCAAGGAACTTCATGGTGCCCCACGGCGTTTCGTTGGACAGGCCGATATGGCGGATCTTGCCGGCGCGAACCTGTTCGTCCAGGGCTTCGAGGGTTTCCTCCAGCGGGGTGAACGTTTCGTCGGCCTTGTGCTGGTAGCCCAGTTGACCGAAGAAGTTGGTGCTGCG
Organism: Pseudomonas sp. NFACC46-3; assembly: GCF_900114515.1. Taxonomy (NCBI): domain Bacteria; kingdom Pseudomonadati; phylum Pseudomonadota; class Gammaproteobacteria; order Pseudomonadales; family Pseudomonadaceae; genus Pseudomonas; species Pseudomonas sp. NFACC46-3. Next base: position 5,799 of record NZ_FOTH01000008.1, on the reverse strand, counting down.
CTCCGGCCAGTGCAACTGATAGAGGTCGATGTAGTCGGTTTGCAGGCGCTTGAGGCTGGCGTCCACGGCTTCGACGATGTGGCGGCGGTTGTGCTTGAGGTTCTTGTCGCGGATGTAGTCGATAGTGTTGCCGGGGCCGGCGATCTTGCTCGCCAGGATCCAGTCGGCACGATCGCCGCGACTCTTGAAGTAATTGCCGATGTAGCGCTCGGTGGTGGCGTAGGTTTCGGCCTTGGGCGGCACCGGGTACATCTCGGCGGTGTCGATGAAATTGATGCCGGCACCCTTGGCGCGTTCGATCTGGGCGAAGGCCTCGGCCTCGCTGTTCTGCTCACCCCAGGTCATGGTTCCGAGGCACAGGGCACTCACGTTCAGATCGGTACGGCCTAGCGGGCGATAGTCCATCGGGAACTCCTTGGGCAAAACAATCATAAAAGCAGGTTGAAATATTTTTCGCAATCTGCATAATTGCGCACCTCTTTCTGCAGTGGAAGTGATGCGCCGCCGCCGAAGAATCTTGCCGTTGAACGGACGCGCCGACCCGAGCCCCCGAAAGCGTCTGTATCCGGCTGCCTTTGACTTGTCAAAGTACGCACTATTCAGTAAGATCCGCCGTCTAATTTACAGGGCGGCCCCTGAGGCTATAAAGAATGAAAACTTTTACTGCTAAACCGGAAACAGTAAAGCGCGACTGGTTTGTCGTCGACGCTGCTGGTCAGACCCTGGGTCGTCTGGCCACCGAAATCGCGAGCCGTCTGCGTGGCAAGCACAAGCCTGAGTACACCCCTCACGTTGACACCGGTGACTACATCGTCGTGATCAACGCTGAGCAAGTACGTGTTACTGGCGCTAAAACCACTGACAAAATGTACTACTCCCACTCCGGTTTTCCTGGCGGCATCAAGTCGATCAACTTTGAAAAGCTGATCGCCAAAGCCCCTGAGCGCGTGATCGAGACCGCGGTTAAAGGCATGCTGCCTAAAAACCCACTGGGTCGCGACATGTATCGTAAGCTGAAGGTTTATGCGGGCGCTGCTCACCCTCATACTGCTCAGCAGCCCCAAGAACTGAAGTTTTAACGGAATAGTTCATTATGTCGGCGACTCAAAATTACGGCACTGGCCGTCGCAAGACTGCAACCGCACGCGTTTTCCTGCGTCCGGGCACTGGTAATATCTCCATCAACAACCGCTCCCTGGATAACTTCTTCGGCCGCGAAACTGCCCGCATGGTAGTTCGTCAGCCGCTGGAACTGACCGAGACCGTCGAAAAATTCGACATCTACGTCACCGTTATCGGTGGTGGTGTAAGTGGTCAAGCTGGCGCAATCCGCCACGGCATCACTCGCGCCCTGATGGATTACGACGAGACTCTGCGTGGTGCTCTGCGCAAAGCCGGCTTCGTAACTCGCGATGCTCGCGAAGTTGAACGTAAGAAAGTCGGTCTGCGTAAAGCGCGTAAGCGTCCGCAGTACTCGAAGCGTTAATTTCGCTTCCGCTTTCAAAAGGCGCCCAGTTCCTCACGGAGCTGGGCGTTTTTTTATGGGCAAAAGAATTGCTCTGTGACAACTTGCCACATTCGTAGAGCCCCTATACTACAAGGCTTGGCGGTTTGGCCGCTTGGTAATTACCTTGTCAGAATTGGGGCTTTTCATTACCATTCGGCAAAATTTTTATAAGTTCAGATTTTTACTTAGTAGACGCCTGATCTAACAGGCCACAAAGCTGATGGGAGAGGACTGAATGAGCAATGACGGCGTGAATGCAGGCCGGCGTCGCTTCCTGGTAGCAGCCACATCCGTGGTGGGTGCTGCAGGAGCGGTGGGGGCTGCGGTCCCGTTCGTGGGGTCATGGTTTCCCAGTGCCAAGGCGAAAGCCGCAGGTGCACCGGTGAAAGTGAATGTCAGCAAGATCGAGCCAGGCCAGCAGATGATTGCTGAGTGGCGCGGCCAGCCGGTGTTCATCGTCCGCCGTACAGAGGAAATCCTGGGGAATCTGAAAAAGATCGAGGGTCAGTTGTCCGACCCGTCCTCCAAGAACTCGGTCCAACCGGAATACGTCAATCCTGAAACGCGTTCGATCAAGCCAGAGGTTTTGCTGTTGATCGGGATCTGTACGCACCTGGGTTGCTCGCCAACGTTCCGCCCTGAAGTGGCACCTGCCGACCTGGGCAAGGACTGGGTCGGTGGTTATTTCTGCCCTTGCCACGGCTCCCACTACGACCTGGCTGGTCGCGTCTACAAGTCGCAGCCTGCGCCTCTGAACCTGCCAGTTCCCCCGCATTCCTATGAGACCGACGACATCATTGTCATCGGCGTCGATACGGAGAAAGCGTGATGAGCAAATTCATGGATTGGGTTGATGCGCGCTTTCCCGCGACCAAAATGTGGGAAGACCATCTCAGCAAGTATTACGCTCCGAAGAACTTCAACTTCTTCTACTTCTTTGGCTCCCTGGCGCTGCTCGTTCTGGTCAACCAGATCGTCACCGGTGTCTGGCTGACCATGAGCTACACCCCGTCGGCGGAAGAAGCGTTTGCCTCCGTCGAATACATCATGCGCGACGTCGAGTACGGCTCGATCCTGCGTCTGCTGCACTCCACCGGCGCTTCGGCGTTCTTCATCGTGGTCTACCTGCACATGTTCCGTGGCTTGCTCTACGGTTCGTACCAGAAGCCTCGCGAGCTGGTGTGGGTCTTCGGCATGCTGATCTACCTGGCGCTGATGGCCGAGGCCTTCATGGGCTACCTGCTGCCGTGGGGCCAGATGTCCTACTGGGGTGCCCAGGTGATCATCTCGCTGTTCGGTGCGATCCCGGTCATCGGTGACGACCTGACCCAGTGGATTCGCGGTGACTACCTGATCTCGGGCATTACCCTGAACCGCTTCTTTGCCCTGCACGTGGTCGCCCTGCCGATCGTGATCCTTGGCCTGGTGGTTCTGCACATCCTGGCCTTGCACGAAGTCGGCTCGAACAACCCCGATGGCGTGGACATCAAGAAGCACAAGGACGAGAACGGCGTACCGCTGGATGGCATCGCCTTCCACCCGTACTACACCGTGAAAGATATCGTCGGCGTGGTGGTCTTCCTGTTCATCTTCTGTTCCATCGTGTTCTTCTTCCCGGAAATGGGTGGTTACTTCCTCGAGAAGCCGAACTTCGAGCAGGCGAACGCGTTCAAGACCCCTGAGCACATTGCCCCGGTCTGGTACTTCACGCCGTTCTACGCGATTTTGCGGGCGATCCCGGACAAGCTGATGGGCGTTATCGCCATGGGCGCGGCCATCGCAGTGCTGTTCGTCCTGCCGTGGCTGGACCGCAGCCCCGTCAAGTCGATGCGCTACAAAGGCTGGCTGAGCAAGATCTGGCTCGTGGTGTTCTGCATCTCGTTCGTGATCCTGGGTGTGTTGGGTGTGCTGGCGCCAACGCCGGGTCGGACGCTGCTGTCGCAGGTCTGCACCTTCCTGTACTTCGCCTACTTCATTCTGATGCCGTTCTACACAAGGCTCGAGAAGACCAAACCGGTTCCGGAAAGGGTGACTGGCTGATGAAAAAGCTATTTGCTGTACTGATTCTTGCTGCCATGCCTGTATTGTCCTTCGCGGCTGAACACGGTGGTCCAGAGCTGGAAAAGGTCGACATCGACGTTTCCGACAAAGCTGCCATGCAGGACGGCGCACGTACGTTCGCCAACTACTGCATGGGTTGCCACAGTGCCAAGTTCCAGCGCTACGAGCGTGTTGCCGATGACCTGGGCATTCCTCATGAAGTGATGCTCGAGAAACTGGTGTTCACCGGTGCCAAGCTGGGCGATCACATGACCATCGGCATGCAGCCTACGGATGCCAAGACCTGGTTCGGTGCCGCGCCGCCGGACCTGACCCTTGTCGCCCGTGTACGTGGGACTGACTGGCTTTATGGTTACCTGCGTTCGTTCTACGAAGATCCTGCGCGTCCATGGGGCGTGAACAACAAGGTCTTCCCGAACGTCGGCATGCCTAACGTACTGGTCGGCCTCCAGGGGCGCCAGGTGGTAGGCTGCAAACAGGTTCAGATCGTTGAGGGCGGCAAAAAGCAATTCGACCCGCTGACCGGCACTGCTTTGACTCATGAAGCCTGCGACCAGCTGACTGTATTGCCGAACACCGGCAGCCTGACGCCGGAGCAGTTCGACGAGAAGGTCAAGAACCTGGTGACCTTCCTGGCCTACTCGGCCAATCCGGTGAAGCTGGAGCATCAGCGCATCGGTACCTATGTATTGCTGTACCTGGCGTTCTTCTTCGTATTCGCGTACCTGCTCAAGCGTGAATACTGGAAAGACGTGCATTGATAAAGCTGTAAGCCGTTGCTGTTAATCGTGCGCGCCCAAGGGCGTCTCTAATGTAACGAGCCTGGCCAGCCAGGTGTTACGGGAGACGCCCTCTGGGCGCGCTCGTTTTTCCGTTTTTCGATAATTTCAACAAGCGAGGAGGATCGCCATGGGCGTGACCAATCGGTTGGCCTGTTACTCCGACCCCGCCGACCACTATTCCCACCGGGTACGCATCGTACTGGCAGAGAAGGGTGTCAGCGCCGAGATCATTTACGTCGAAGCGGGCCGTCAGCCGCCGAAGCTGATCGAGGTGAACCCTTACGGCAGCCTGCCTACGCTGGTCGATCGTGACCTGGCATTGTGGGAGTCGACCGTGGTGATGGAATATCTGGATGAGCGTTATCCGCATCCGCCTTTGCTGCCGGTGTACCCTGTCGCGCGTGCCAATAGCCGTTTGCTGATCCATCGCATCCAGCGTGACTGGTGCGGGTTGGTGGATCTGATCCTGGATTCCCGGACCAGGGAGCCGGCGCGGGTCGTGGCACGCAAGGAATTGCGTGAAAGCCTGACTGGCGTATCGCCGCTATTCGTCGATAAGCCGTTTTTCCTCAGTGAGGAACAAAGTCTGGTGGATTGCTGCCTATTGCCCATACTCTGGCGTTTGCCGATTCTGGGTATCGAACTGCCGCGGCCTGCCAAGCCGCTGCTTGATTATATGGAGCGCCAATTCGCGCGTGAGGCTTTCCAGGCGAGTCTGTCTGGTGTCGAACGTGACATGCGCTAAGGCTTAGGGAGCCGCTATGAACTCCAGTCGACCTTATCTGGTCCGCGCGCTCTACGAGTGGATTGTGGACAATGATTGCACCCCGCACATGTTGGTCAATGCCGAATTTCCGTCGGTGCAGGTGCCGCAGGGTTTTGCCAATGATGGGCAGATTGTCCTGAACGTGTCGCCAGCCGCTGTGCGTCACCTGCACATGGATAATGACGCCGTCAGCTTTGAAGGGCGCTTCGGTGGTGTGCCGCACACCCTGTACGTGCCAGTTGCTGCGATTCTGGGGATTTATGCCCGGGAGAATGGCCAGGGCATGGTGTTTGAGCTGGAAGCGCCGTTGGACGGTGAAGAAGAGTTCGAGCCGGATGACGACCTGCCACCACCGGATGACGAGCCGCCGCGGCCTAGCGGTAGGCCTAGTCTTAAGGTGGTGAAGTAGCGGAGCGGGTGATCTGTTCGCTGAGGAAAATGCCTGTGTCGAGAGATGTGGGCATTTTTTTTTGGCTGCATTTATTGGTGGATTGGTGTGTATATCCGTTTCTGCGGTAACGGCCACTTAGGGTTCCGCTCTTACAGCGGCTCACTTTTGAAAAGCGCAAAAGTAAGCAAAACGCTATATGCCCCACCACTCGGTGCCTCGCTAGGGCTCGGCATGCCCGAACGCAGGCATTGCTCCGTGGGCCGCCGCGAAGGGCCATCCATGGCCCAGCGCG
>NZ_FOTH01000037.1:0-51435 GCF_900114515.1 Pseudomonas sp. NFACC46-3 | reverse complement strand
GATCTCCCAGGGTAATTCGCGCGACCTTCCTGCTTATGCCTGTCGGATCTACGTCACAGCGTTCCGTGCAAGTATTGGGCTTTGGCAATTTTGGCTACCTTACCCCGCTGCACCGCCTAATCCGCTTCCTGTTCGTCAGGCCAGCATTTTGCCTCGGGCTTCCTTCAGATTCGCAGTCACCCGCGACACCCTTGCCTCTGGCTAACACTTCCCCTTGCCGGGTGTGTAGAGGACTTTCACCTCCAAGTCACCAGCGTGACCACCACAGCCAAGCTGGTTGCGCTTGCGCGCAACGCGCCATGCCTGGCGCACCAAAAAAAGCCCCGCGTCCAAATGAACGCGGGGCAAAGAATTGGTTGGTTGCGGCCAACCAAAGGAGCTCGGTTGAGCAGGGCGGGTCAGTTGCTGGCAACGGTTTCCGGTTTCCAGCCGCCGCCCAGGGCCTTGTAGATCGCGACGATGCCGCGGTACAGGTCCACTTCGGCCTGGGCCTGGGTGTCTTCGGCGGCCAGGCGTTCGCGCTGGGCGTCGAGCAGCACGAGGAAGTCCACAGTGCCTTCGCGGTAGCGAATCTCGGCCAGGTCGGCGGCGGCACGGCTCGATTCACTCTGGCGGATCAGCGAGATCAGCCGTTGTTGGCGCTTGCCGTAGTCACTGAAGGCGTTCTCCGATTCTTCCAGGGCCAGCAGTACTTGCTGTTCGTAGGTCGCCAAGGCGCCGTCCGCCTCGGCGTCGGCACCGCGCAAGCGAGCCCGCACGCTGCCCAGGTCGAAAGCGGCCCAGGTAATGCTCGGGCCCAGCGCCCAGGCGTTGGCCGCCGAGGAGCCGATCTGCGAACCGCGTCCAGCCGTGAAACCGAGGAAACCGCTCAGGCTGACCCGTGGGAACAGGTCGGCCTTGGCCACGCCGATGCGCGCCGTGGCAGCGGCCAGTTGGCGTTCGGCACTGAGAATGTCCGGGCGTCGTTGCAGCAGTTCACCCGGGTCGCCGATGGGCAGGGCCTTGGCGATGGCTGGCAACTGTTTCGGGCTCAGGTCCACGCTGAGTTTGTCCGGGCGCTCGCCCAGCAACGTGGCGATGCGATTGCGTTGGCGCACCTGTTCGGCCTGCAACTGCGGCACGCTGGCTTCCACCGAGGCCAGGCGCGCATCGGCGCGAACCACGTCGAGCTGATCACCGACGCCGGCATCGCGCAGGCTTTCGGTGATCTTGCGCGAATCCTGCTGGTTCTTCAGGTTCGCCAGGGCGATCTTTTCCCGTAGTTGGGCGCCGCGCAGTTGACCGTAGGCATCCACCAGCTCGGCGATCATCGTCACCTGCAACTGATAGAGATCGGCTTCGGCCGCCTGCTGATCGGCGTCGCTGGCTTCCAGGTTGCGCTGGATGCGCCCGAACAAGTCCAGCTCCCAGGCCATGTCCAGGCCAAGGTCGTAACGCTCGGTGTTGACTCGTTCGTCTGTCTGCCCCGTTGGGATCTGGCCTTTGCCCAAGTTGCTGCTGGCACGGCTGGTGATGGTCGGCATGGCGTCATTGCTGGCGTCATCGCGAATCGCCCGGGCGGCCCGCAAACGGGCGAAGGCCACGCGCAACTCGCGGTTGCCTTCCAGGGAGCGGGTCACCAACGCGTTAAGGGTCGGGTCATCGAACTGCTGCCACCAGATGCCTTCGAACCGGGCACGGTCGAAATTCTTCTGGCCGGCGGCGCCGTCGGTGGCGGTGGTGATATTCGCCGCCTCCGTTTGCGGGGCCTTGTAGTCCGGGCCCACGGCGCAGGCACTCAAGGCCAATACCAGCAAGCTCGGCACGAACGCTTTCAAACTCATTGTTGCGCCTCCAGTTTCAAAGCCCGGGCCGCCTTGCGGGCCTCGCTGCGCTCGACGAAGTTGCGGATCAGTACATAGAACACAGGGGTGAGCAGCAGGCCGAAGAAGGTCACGCCGAGCATCCCGGAGAACACCGCCACACCCATGGCATGGCGCATTTCCGCACCTGCGCCGCTGGAGAACACCAGGGGCACCACGCCCATGATGAAGGCGAAGGAGGTCATCAGGATCGGCCGCAGACGCAGGCGGCACGCTTCGAGGACCGCCGCCAGCGGGTTCATGCCTTCGAGCTGTTTATCCTTGGCGAACTCGACGATCAGGATCGCGTTCTTGCAGGCAAGCCCCACCAGTACGATCAAGCCGATCTGGGTAAAGATGTTGTTGTCGCCGCCGGAGAGAATCACCCCGGTAATGGCCGACAGCAGGGTCATCGGTACGATCAGGATCACCGCCAATGGCAGGCTCCAGCTTTCGTACTGTGCCGCGAGCACCAGGAACGCCAGCAGTACGCAGAGCGGGAACACGAACAGCGCGGTGTTGCCCGAGAGGATCTGCTGGTACGTCAGGTCGGTCCACTCGTACGTCATGCCGTTGGGCAATTCGTCCTTGAGCAGCTTCTCGATGGCTTTTTCAGCCTGGCCGGAGCTGTAGCCCGGGGCGGCGGCACCGTTGATTTCAGCGGTGATGAAGCCGTTGTAGTGCATCACGCGATCTGGCCCCGAGGTGTCGCTGACCTTGATGAAGGTCGCCAGCGGGATCATTTCGCCACGGTTGTTGCGCACCTTGAGCTGGCCGATCTGGTCCGACTCGAGACGGAATTGCTGCTCGGCCTGGACGTTGACCTGGTAGGTGCGACCGAAGCGGTTGAAGTCGTTGGCATACAGCGAACCCAGGTAGATCTGCAGGGTGTCGAAGATGCCGCTGACGGCCACGCCGTGAGTCTTGGCTTTTTCACGGTCGATGGCGGCATCGACCTGGGGCACGTTCACGGTGTAGCTGGTGAACAACCCGGCCAGTTCCGGCACGCTGCGGCTCTTGGTGATGATGTTCATGGTTTCTTTGTACAGCTCGTCGTAGCCCAGGTTGCCCCGGTCTTCGATTTGCAGGCGGAAACCACCGATCGTGCCCAGGCCCTGTACCGGCGGTGGCGGGAAGATCGCCATGTAGGCTTCCTGGATCCCGGCGTACTGGCCGTTCAAGGCGCCGGCGATGGCACCGGCCGACATGCTCGGGTCCTTGCGCTCATCGAAAGGCTTGAGGGTCACGAACACGATGCCGGCGTTCGGGCTGTTGGTGAAACCGTTGATCGACAGGCCCGGGAAGGCCACGGCGCTTTCCACGCCCGGTTGCTTGAGGGCCAGGTCGGACATGCGCTTGATCACGTCTTCGGTACGGTCCAGGCTCGCGGCGTCCGGCAGTTGGGCGAAGGCCACCAGGTACTGTTTGTCCTGGCCGGGCACGAAACCGGTCGGGGTGGTGGAGAAACCGAAGAAGGTCAACACCATCAGGCCTGCATAGAGCACCAGGGCGATGCCGCTGCTGCGAATCACTCGAGCGACGGTGCCCACATAACCATGACTGGCGCGCTCGAAGAAACGGTTGAACGGACGGAACAGCCAGCCACCGAAGACCTTGTCCAGGAACTTGGAGAAACGGTCCTTGGGCGCGTCATGGCCCTTGAGCAACACCGCGGCCAAGGCTGGCGACAGGGTCAGGGAGTTGATCGCCGAAATCACCGTGGAGATGGCAATGGTCAGGGCGAACTGTTTATAGAACTGCCCGGTCAGGCCGCTGATGAATGCCGCCGGAACGAACACCGCGCACAGCACCAGGGCGGTGGCGATGATCGGGCCGGTCACTTCGCCCATGGCGCGCTTGGTCGCTTCCACCGGGGTAAGCCCCAGTTCGATGTTTCGCTCGACGTTCTCCACCACCACGATCGCGTCGTCCACCACGATACCGATCGCCAGTACCAGGCCGAACAGCGAGAGGGCGTTCAACGAGAAGCCGAACAGGTGCATCACCGCAAATGTACCGATCAGCGAAACCGGCACCGCCACCAATGGAATGATCGAGGCGCGCCAGGTCTGCAGGAACAGGATCACCACCAGCACCACGAGAATCAGTGCTTCGAACAGGGTATGTACCACCGCCTCGATGGAACCGCGGACGAAGATCGTCGGGTCATAGACGATGCTGTAGTCCATTCCCGCCGGGAAGCCTTTCTTCAGTTCTTCCATCTTGGCGCGAACGTCGTTGGAGATCTGGATAGCGTTGGAACCCGGGCGCTGGAAGATCGGGATCGCCACTGCCGGCTGGTTGTCCAGCAGCGAACGCAGGGCGTATTGGCTGGAACCCAGTTCGACCCGGGCGATGTCCTTCAGACGAGTGATCTCACCGTTGGCACCGGAACGAATGATGATGTTCTCGAACTCTTCCTCATTTACCAGGCGCCCCTGGGTGTTGATAGACAGCTGGAAAGCCTGGGCATTGGGCGCTGGCGGTGCGCCCAGGGCGCCGGCAGCCACCTGGCGGTTCTGTTCACGGATCGCGGTGACCACGTCGGTGGCGGTCAGGTTGCGTGAAGCGGTCTTGTTCGGATCCAGCCAGACCCGCAGGGAGTAGTCACCCATGCCGAACAGTTGCACATCACCCACGCCGCCCAGGCGCGCCAGCTCATCCTTGATGTTGAGCAGGGCGTAGTTGGACAGGTAGAGCATGTCGTAGCGTTTGTCCGGCGAGGTCAAGTGCACGACCATGGTCAGGTCGGGCGACGCCTTGTCCACCGTGATGCCGATCCGGGTCACTTCTTCCGGCAGCTTGGGCTCGGTTCGGGTGACGCGGTTCTGCACCTGCACCTGGGCGTTGTCCAGGTCGGTGCCCAGGGCGAAGGTGATGGTCAGGGTGATCTTGCCGTCAGCGGTGGATTGCGAGGACATGTACAGCATGTTCTCGACACCGGTGATGGCCTGCTCCAGGGGGGCGGCCACGGTTTCGCCGATGACCTTGGGGTTGGCGCCCGGGAAGTTGGCGCGCACGACCACGGTCGGCGGCACGACTTCCGGGTATTCGCTGATCGGCAATTGGAACAGCGAGATGGCGCCGGCGATCAGGATCAGCAGCGAAAGCACTGCTGCGAAGATCGGCCGCGAAATGAAGAACTGGGAAAATTTCATCTTGGATTCAGTCCCTTAACCGCGTGGGGTCGCAGCGGCCAATTTGCCAGCCGCCCCTGACGCGTCCTTGGATGGCGCGACTTGGGGCAGGTTGCTGGCTTCGAGCGCTTTACGTTGTTGTGCCAGGGCGGCAATGGTTTCGTCGCTGGCCATCGGCACGGTTTCAGGCGTGACCGGTGCCCCCGGACGAGCCCGTTGCAGCCCCTTGACGATGATGGTGTCGTTCTTGCTCAGGCCGCTGCGCACGATACGCAGGCCTTCGATTTTCGGACCCAGCTCGACGGCGCGGTAGGCCGGCTTGTTCTCGGCGTCCATCACCAGCACGAATTTCTTGCCCAGGTCGGTGCCGACGGCTTCGTCGTTGATCAGCACGGCGGCGTAAGTACCGCTGCCCACCAGCTTCAGACGGGCATAGAGGCCTGGGGTGTAGGCGCCGTCCTTGTTGTCGAACACGGCACGACCACGGATGGTGCCGGTCTGCGGATTGACCTGGTTGTCGACGAAGTTCATCTGGCCCTGGTGCGGGTTGCCGTCTTCGTTGGACAGGCCCATGTAGACCGGCGTGGCCTGGCCGCGCTGGCCCTGGCGGGCGAGTTGGGTGTACTTGAGGAAGACACGTTCGTCGGCGTCGAAGTAGGCGTAGACCTTGTCCGTGGAGACCACGCTGGTGAGCGGGGTGACGTCGGCGGTCACCAGGTTGCCGGCGGTGATGGCCGCCCGGCTGACGCGACCGCTGATGGGCGAGGTCACCCGGGTGAAGCTCAGGTTCAGCTTGGCCAGGTCCAGTTGCGCCTGGATGGCCGCGGCGGCGGCGCGGGCTTCCTGGGCGGCGCTGGTGCGCGAGTCTGCCAGTTCGGCGGAAATGGCGTTGCTCAAGCGCAGGCGTTCGCCACGCTGGGCTTCGTTTTCGCTGCGGGTGGCAGTGGCGCGGGCCTGGGCCAGTTGGGCTTCGAGACGACGTACTTCAGCCTGGAAAGGGCGCGGGTCGATCTGGAACAACAGGTCGCCTTTCTTGACCAGCGCGCCTTCGGTGAAGGCCACTTCGTCGATCTGCCCGGAAACCCGTGGGCGGATCTCGACGGTTTCCGGCGCCTCGAGTCGGCCGGTGAACTCATCCCATTCGTTGACAGGTTGCTCCAATACCTTGGCCACACTGACTTTGGCCGGCGGCATGGACGCTGCCGTGTCGGGAGTCTTGCCGCAGGCGCTCATCACCAGCACCGCCAGCAGCGCGAGGGGAAAACGCAGTTTTGAAAGTGAATGTTCCATGGATAGCATCCGCCAATGTATTGAGAATGGGCGGATGATGCGTGGCGCAAGGCAGAGGAACGAATCGAATGAAGCAAAGGTAACTATCATTCGGAATGATATAAGCCATCGATGAGGGCTCTAGTTCAGCGATGCTATTCATTCGATGTTGAACTGCATGTGGCGAGGGGATTTATCCCCGCTGGGTTGCGAAGCAACCCTGAATCCAGCCACCGCGTCATCTCAGGTTGGTTGCACCCTGCCTTTGGGGCTGCTACAGCCCAGCGGGGATAAATCCCCTCGCCACAGCCTACTGCGGCAAATAGAGGTCATGGATATGCTTGACCGTCCCATCCGCGCGAAGCGCTTCAACCGCCTCGCGCAAATCCTCGACCATTTTTGGTGAGCATTGCTTCGAGCAGGCCAGGTAGAGATCGGCGCTGCTGCCGACCGAGCTCATGAGCAGTTTGCGTTTAGACACCTTCGGCCAGATGTAACGACTCTCCGGCACTCCGTTGAACCAGGCATCGATACGCCCCATCAACAGCATCTGGGCGGGATTGTCGCCGATGGCCAACGGATAGATCTGTTCATCGCTGAAGCCTTCGCTGCGCAGGATATCTTCCTGTGCACTGCCCAGGCCGACGCCGATCTTGCGGTAGGTCTCTTTCGCTTGGGCGAAGCTGCTCACCCGTCGTTCGAGGCTGAAAAAGGCACGTTCCATGGGCATGATCGAGGCAATCCAGGTGAAGCGATCTTCACGAGTTGGGATGCGCGACAGGGGGGTGATCAAGTGGTCATGTTCTTCACTGACATGCTTTTGTGCCCGGGCCCAGGGAAGTACATGGACCTTTACGGTGTACCCGGCCCTGGTCATCGCCGCCACGGCGACATCGCCCACGATTCCGTGACCCCTGGGGTCGTTGACGAACGTCAGCGGCGGTGCGTCAGGAAAGTGCAGTTCAATGACCGGAGATTCGGCGCTCGCTCCATGGCTAGCCAGCAGCGGCAGTAACAGGCAAAGCCGGTAAAGCGCTTTGGTTGATGCGTTCAAAACGCGTGTAGTCGGGCTCATGGACGATACTTCAGGCATTGAAAGGGGGGCGCCAATTCCGGCGTACGAGGCGCCGGAAACAACGTCTACAGGCCAGCTTTTTTTATGATGCGGCGCATGATGCAGCGATCCGGCAGGATTCGCCAGAACCGTTCCATCCCATCATGTCAGTGCCGCCTTGGTCTGACTGTGTGCTTCTGAAGGTATAGTTCATTTGCTCGGCTAAAGCGGCTAATTTGGATGTGTACCTGCACGACGGGCCTGCGGTGCATGAGCCAGCCGCGAAAACTCGTCGCTCCCGGTGTCGCTTGGACACGGTCTGTAGGGTTTTCTTGCCGCAAGCGCGGCGCTACGATGGCCCAACCTCACACGTTAAGAGGATTCTCGATGAGCCTTTCTCCATTCCACCTGGCGATTCCGGTCTACGATCTTGCCGCCGCCCGTACGTTCTACCGTGAAGTGTTTGGCCTGGAAGAAGGCCGTTCCAGCAGTCAGTGGGTCGACTTCAATTTCTACGGTCACCAACTGGTGATTCATGAGCAACCCAAGACCGCTTTCCAGGAAAGCGCCCAGAGCAATCCGGTGGACGGGCATGATGTGCCGGTCCCGCACTTTGGTGTTGTTTTGGCTTGGGAGGCGTGGGAGGCACTGGCTGAACGATTGAGATCTTTCGGCACGGAGTTTGTGATTGAACCCTACGTCCGCTTCAAAGGGCAGGTTGGCGAGCAAGCCACGATGTTCCTGTTCGATCCTTGTGGCAATGCCCTTGAATTCAAGGCGTTCAAGGATATGAGTCAGCTTTTTGCCAAATGACACGGACAAATCGGAGCCCTCGTGACGAGGGAGCAAGGTGCGTGTAACGGACGAACGGCTGTTTTGTGACTATATTCATTGGTGGTCACAAGTTGTCATCCCTCGCAGGGATGCGTAAGCTGCTCCCATGAATCAGCCAACATCACCTTCGCCCAGCACTCGCGGCCCAGCCGATCATGACATTCGCGACCAGATTGTCGCGGCGGCCAACGAGCATTTCAGTCAATACGGCTACGCCAAGACCACCGTGTCTGACCTGGCCAAGGCCATCGGCTTTTCCAAGGCGTACATCTACAAGTTCTTCGATTCCAAGCAGGCGATTGGCGAAGCCATTTGCTCCGGCTGTCTTGCGAAGATCGTTGCGGCCGTGGAGGAGGCCATCGGCGAGGAAGGGCTCTCTTCGACCGAGCGCTTTCGCCGCCTGGTCAAGACCCTGATTACCACGGGGGTCGACCTGTTCTTCAATGATCGCAAGCTCTACGACATTGCCGCATTCTCCGCGTCGGAGCACTGGCCCAGCTCCCTGGTGTATGACGCACGGATCAAGCAATTCGTGGTGCAGGTCGTACGGGAAGGGCGCGAAAGCGGTGAGTTCGAACGCAAGACGCCCTTGGATGAAACCGTCGAAGCGATACACCTGACCCTTCGACCTTTCGTCAATCCTCTATTGCTGCAGTACAGCCTCGATCATGTCGAGGTGGCGCCGACGCTGACCGCCAACCTCATCCTGCGTAGCCTGATGCCCTGAGGGACGGCTGCGACGAGCGGCCGCCCCGATTCAGAAACGACTTCCTTGCCTTCGGGTTGTACCTGACCGAGCGGTCTCTTTTTGCCTATTTAGTGACTGTTGACAATAATGGTCACATGAATGAGTATGGCGTCGACTTTCAAGTGATCCTTCTTGCGATGCTTCTGCGGGTTCACGTTCAGGCCGTCGGAGGACGTCTAAATGACCAGTTTTGCTCAGGTGCTGGCGCAGTTTGATCCGAGCGTGCCGTTCGTTGCTCCAGCCAATTGGCAGCAGGGCCGGACGATCTTCGGTGGTCTTTCGGCGGCGTTGTCGTTGGAAACGGTTCTGCGCGAGCGCCCACAGGGCTTTCCTCCGTTCAAGTCTGCGCAGGTTTCATTCATAGGTCCGGTCACGCAAGCCCAGACATTCGATACAAGCGTGTTGCGCGAAGGGCGATCCGTGACTTCGGTGTCTGTCGACTGCAAGTCGGGCGATGAGCTGGCGTTGCGCACGACCTTGCTGTTCGCTCAGCCACGCGCCAGCAGGATTACCCATGAGGCATGGGGATGCCCGTTGGTGGAGCAGGCGTCGCGGTACGCCACGCTGGCGCTGGACAACACCATTGCGCCTGCCTGCGCCTTCAACTTCGAAATGCGCCCTGCGGGTGGGTCATTGCCGGTGTCCGGGGCTACAGATCCCGAGTTGCTGATGTGGGTACGTCACCTGGATGCCCAGGGGGTAGACCCGGCGGTGGCTTTGATCGCCCTCGCTGACAGTCTGCCGCCCGCCGCGATGACCTGCTTCACAGAGCCGGCAGCCATCAGCTCGGCTTCCTGGACAATCGATCTGCCGCAGCCCGCCGTGGCCGGCGAATGGTTTCTCATCAGCGCCTTCAGCCAGCAGGCTTCGGAGGGCTACTCCTTGCAAGATATGGAAATCTGGGACGAAAGCGGTCGGCGAGTGCTTTGGGCGCGCCAGACCGTGGCGATTTTTACCTAATAGAAAAACAAACCGTTCCATCCCCCAGCAATTGTTCCTAGAGTCCTAATAATGAAAAGAATCTTGCTCAAGACCCCCATGAGTCTCGCCGTTGCGCTTGCAACGTCCCAAGTGTTTGCCAGCGGCTTCGCGCTGAACGAACAAAGTATCAGTGGGATGGGCGCGGGTTTTGCCGGGCGGTCCTCTTCCGCTGAAGATGCCAGTACTGTCTTCGGCAACCCGGCGGGCATGTCTCGCTTGAAGAAAGAGCAGGTCAGCCTGGGCGCTGCGACACTGTTTACCCAGAGCGATATCAGCCAGACCCGCAGCACTTTCGGTGGCCGAGAGGACGGTGACATGGTGCCGACCACCACGGTGCCGATGGGTTACTACGTCAAGCCGGTGGATGAGCATTGGGCTGTCGGCGTTGGCTTTTATGTGCCATTTGGTTTGATCACCGATTATGGCAGCGACTTTGCCGGGCGTTATTACGGCAATAAAAGCGAAGTGACGACGCTGACTTTCCAGCCTACCGTCAGCTATGCCTTCAACGACAAGGTGTCGATCGGGTTTGGTCCGACCATCAACCGGATCAGCGGTGAGATCTCCGGGATGGTGCCCAATCCCCTCAGTCCCGGCAGCAACGATGGGAAGCTGAAAAGCAACGGCGACGATACGGCGCTCGGCTTCAACGCCGGCATCCTGGTGCAGGCGACGGACCAGACTCGCCTGGGGCTGACTTACCACTCCAAGGTCAGTTACCACCTGGATGCCAAGTCCAAGCTCACGGGTGGCATTTTCAGTGTGTTGGGGGTAAGTGGCCGCAGCTATGACGCGTCGTTGGACGTGGATACTCCGGAGTCAGTGGACATCTCGCTCACTCATCAGCTCAATGACGACTGGACGATGTACCTGGGAAGTACCTGGACGCGCTGGAGCCGCTTCAAGGAGCTGACCATCGAGAACTCCGGCTTGCCTGCGCTGCTGAGCGGCGCGCTGGGCACCGTCAGCGAAGAACAGGACTGGCATGACACTTGGGCCCATGCCATCGGTGCCGCGTATAAACTCAACGATCAATGGGTCTTGCGCGCGGGCTTGTCGGTCGACCAGTCGCCCGCCAACAACACCAACCGTGGGCCTCGGATACCAACCGGCGACCGCACGGTGCTCAGCTTCGGTGCCGGCTGGACGCCTGTGGAAGAGGTGACGATCGACGTGGCTTACTCCTACTTGCAGGAAGAGAGCGTGCGCATCAACGAAACCTCGTCGACCCGTGGCGCATACAGTTCCAAATACCGGAACAGTGCCAGCGGTTTTGGTACTTCAGTCAGCTATCGCTTCTAGCGCAATAGGGCGTGTGCCGGGAGCCCTTGCAGCTCCCGGTCCTTCACCGCATCGCATTCATCCCCCCATGACATTCGCCATGA
Organism: Pseudomonas sp. NFACC46-3; assembly: GCF_900114515.1. Classification (NCBI taxonomy): domain Bacteria; kingdom Pseudomonadati; phylum Pseudomonadota; class Gammaproteobacteria; order Pseudomonadales; family Pseudomonadaceae; genus Pseudomonas; species Pseudomonas sp. NFACC46-3. The sequence goes on along the minus strand of NZ_FOTH01000037.1, from coordinate 40,186 downwards.
GACGCTGGTGAAATCGGCGTGGTGTGGCCCAGGTCAACACCGTGAGCGCCTTGTTGCCGAAGCCGGGCACCACACTCATGCGCCCGGCTTGCAGCGCGCGGATGCCTGCGCGAACCACTGGTTGGGGTTGCATCATCACCATTTTCAGCGCTGGGGTGAGGGTCTGGTTGGCACTCTGCGCAAACCCGGTATCCGACATGCCTGGGCACAGCGCGGTCACGACGACACCGTCGCCCTTGAGTTCCTGGTGCAGCGCCTCGGAGAAGCGAAGCACGTAGGCCTTGGCCGCTGAATAGACCGCGAAATTTTTCACGCCTTGATAGGAAAGCAAGCTGGCGACCTGCAAGATGTGGCCGCGGCGGCGGATGCGCATGTCCTGGGCAAAGAGGCGAGTCATGGTGGTCAGGCTGGCGATGTCCAGATCGATCATTGCCAGGGATTGGTCAATGGCGTGGTCCAGGAACGGGCCCTGCAATCCATGGCCGGCGTTGTTGATGAGCACATCGACTGCAATACCCTGTTGAACCAGTCGCTTGTGCAGGTCGATGACTGCCGGAATCGACGACAGGTCGACTTGTTCGGTGATCACCTCGGTGCCGAAACGCTCGCGCAGTTCTTTTGACAGCGCTTCCAGTTTGTCCAGCCTGCGGGCTACCAGAACGAGGGATTTTCCCTGTGCTGCGTATTGCCGGGCGAACTCCTCGCCAAAGCCGCTTGAAGCACCCGTGATGAGCACCCAGGAATTCTCGTTGGTTTTCATGTGGCTGGACTCCGGTTGTAAAGATTGAAAATAGTGGTGATTGCCTGATCATCGGCTCGCTACCGGCTGCGGTGGCTGTGGCGCTTGCCAGCCGCCACCGAGGGCTCTGAATGCTGCGACCGCCGCCCGTGCCGATTCCGTCCGTGCTTGTGCCCGGGCATCGGATGCCTGGAGCAGTGTCTGGTCGGCGTTGAGGACATCGATCAGGCTGGCCGTGCCTTTCTGATAGGCAATAAAGGATGATCGACGCGCCTCGCTCAATGACGCTTCGCCTGTGGTGAGTGTCGTGGCCTGGGCTTCTCGGTTGACCAAGGCGGAGAAGGCATTCTCGACATCCTCGGTGGCGCGCAACGCGGACTGGCGATAAGCAGCCAGCGCTTCGGCTTCCTGTCCCTTGGCCTGGTCGATCTGGGCGTTGATCCGGCCAAAATCGAACAGCCTCCAGCGCAGTCCCAGCGCGCCCGACGCCTGGCTGGCGCCGCCGGAGAAAAGGTGCCCGGCAGAGACCGCAGTGGCGCTGCCGAGCAACGCGCTGAGGGAAAATTTCGGATAGTACTCGGCGACGGCTTCGCCGATACGGGCATTGGAGGCGGCGAGACGGCGCTCGGCGACGATGAGGTCTGGCCGGCGGCGCAGTAGATCAGCCGGCGTACCCATCTCGCTGATTTGTGGGGGCAGGGGGATGCTACCCGTCTCGGTCAGTTGCGGGCGGTGAGTGCCTGGCGGCGTGCCGAGCATGACATCCAGCGCATTCATGGCGGCGTCCAGCCCGGTTTGCAGGACCGGTACCGTTGCCTGGACCTGGGCAAGCGCGCCTTCGGTCTGGCGGACCTGATAGCTGGCGGCGAGCCCTTTGCTGTAGAGCAACTGGACTTTTTCCAGCAGGTCCTGCTGGGTCTTGACCTGGTGGTTCGCAATATCCAGCCGCGCTTGCAAGCCGCGCAGGGTGATGTAGATGTCAGCGGTCTGCGCGGCCACGGCCAGCCTTGTCGCCGCGGCTCCGGCCTCGGAGGCCTGGTATTCGGCCAATGCAGCTTCGCGTCCGCGTCGCAGGCCGCCAAAGACATCCAGTTCCCAGCTCGCGCCGAGGTCCAGCTCGTAGCTGTTCCCGTACCGATCAAAACCAGGGTTCGAGTTGAGCAATTGGCCCTGCGGCGTCTCGACGGATTGATAGGCGCGTGCGGCCTGGCCACTGATATTTCCCGAGGGCAACAAGGCGGCGTTGGCTGCACCAAGGCCGGCCCGCGCCTGAGCAACGCGCGCCGACGCCTGGGCGAGGTCAAGGTTCTGCTCCAGGGCTTTGGCGATAAAGTCGCTCAGCACCGGGTCGCCAAACCCCTCCCACCAGGTGGTGAGGCTGGCCTGTGTTGTACCGCTCCTTTGCTCGACAGAAGGCTGGCCCAGGAAACGATCCGACAGGACAGCGTTGGGACGCTGATAGTCCGGACCGACCGCGCAGCCGGCCATCAAGCTGACGCTTACTAATAAAGCAAGGGGGCGGAGGGGAGGCATTGCGGTTTCCTCGGGATCGACATTTGTGACCATATTATATAATGGTCACAGTCTGTCAATTGGTTATGAAGTCCGCTTCGTGGATCCAAGGCCCTTTGTTTATCAAGGATTATCCGTGAGCCAAAAGGGCCAAAAACAAAACTTCAATTGGTGACCATTGACAGTATTGGTCACGAGCGCAAGAATGGGTTCCCCATCCTCTGTCCAGTAAAGGGAACCTATGCTCCGGCTCCGACCTGTCACCCTTGCCGCTTGCTTGTTGCCTCTTGTCCTCACGGCGTGCGGCGACTCATCCACTGCCACCGATCCGCGCACGCTTGCTCCTCTGGTGAGGGTTGCGCAGGTGCAGGGTTCCTCCGTCGGCGCTCGCTCTTTCACTGGCGTCGTGGCGGCCCGCGTCCAGAGCGACCTGGGTTTTCGTGTGTCAGGCAAGGTCCTGGAGCGGTTGGTGGATGCCGGTCAGGCGGTCAAGAAAGGCCAGCCGCTGATGCGTCTGGACCCCATCGACCTGGGCTTGCAGGCGCGAGCCCAGCAAGAGGCTGTCACGGCCGCGCGCGCCCGGGCCAAGCAGACCGCGGACGATGAAGCTCGATATCGCGAACTGGTGGCCGCCGGGGCGATTTCGGCGTCGGGCTATGACCAGATCAAAGCCGCCGCCGATACCGCGAAGGCGCAGCTCCGCGCCGCCGAGGCGCAAGCCGACGTGGCCCGCAATGCGTCCGGCTATGCAGTGCTCCTCGCCGACGCCGATGGTGTGGTGATGGAAACGCTCGCCGAGCCGGGGCAAGTCGTCAGTCCGGGTCAACCGGTGGTCCGACTGGCGCGAGCCGGGCAGCGCGAAGCCGTCGTGCAACTGCCCGAGACCCTGCGACCAGCCGTCGGGTCCAGCGCCCAGGCGACGCTGTATGGCAGCACCAGCGGGGCGGTCACCGCCAGGCTCAGACTGCTTTCCGATTCGGCTGACCGGGTGACCCGTACCTTTGAAGCGCGCTATGTCCTGGAGGGCGCCCTGGCTAATGCACCGCTGGGCTCGACCGTCACACTGCGTATCGCCGAGGGCGTGGCCCAGGGGCCGGTGCTGCAAGTGCCGATTGCGGCGCTGTACGACCCCGGCAATGGCACTGGCGTGTGGGTCATCGACGGCGAGCCGGCAAAAGTGACTTGGCGTCCCGTCCAGGTCTTGGGCTTGAGCGACGACGCGGCGCGCGTTGCAGGCCGTCTCAACGTCGGTGAGCGGATTGTCGCCCTGGGTGCACATCTGTTGCGTGAAGGCGAACCCGTCCGGCTGCTTGCACCGGGCGATGTGAACATCGCGGGGACCCGCCAATGAGCTTCAATCTTTCGGCGCTCGCCGTGCGCGAGCGCGCCATCACGGTATTTCTGATTTTCCTGATCGCCGTCGCCGGGACCTTGGCGTTCTTCAAGCTTGGCCGCGCGGAGGATCCGCCGTTCACGGTCAAGCAACTGACCGTCATTACTGCATGGCCGGGGGCGACGGCGCGGGAGATGCAGGACCAGGTCGCCGAGCCCCTGGAAAAACGCCTGCAGGAGTTGAAATGGTACGACCGCTCGGAAACCTACACTCGTCCCGGCCTGGCTTTCACCATGGTTTCGCTACTGGACCGCACGCCGCCTTCACAGGTGCAGGAAGAGTTCTACCAGGCGCGCAAGAAGCTCGACGACGAAGCCACCAAGTTGCCGGCGGGGGTGATCGGGCCACTGGTCAACGACGAGTACTCGGACGTGACGTTTGCGCTGTTTGCCCTCAAGGCCAAGGGTGAGCCGCAGCGCCTGCTGGTGCGCGATGCCGAGGTGTTGCGCCAGCGCCTGTTGCATGTGGCGGGGGTGAAGAAGGTCAACATCATCGGCGAACAGGCCGAGCGCATTTTCATTTCCTTTTCCCATGACCGGCTGGCGACCTTGGGGGTCTCCCCCCAGGACATCTTCGCCGCACTGAACAGCCAGAACGTACTGACACCCGCCGGCTCCATCGAAACCAAAGGGCCACAGGTTTTCCTGCGGGTGGAGGGGGCCTTCGATACCTTGGAGAAAGTCCGCGACACGCCGCTGACAATCCAGGGGCGCACGTTGAAGCTCTCGGACGTGGCGACGGTTGAACGTGGCTATGAAGACCCGGCCACCTTCCTGGTGCGCAACAACGGCGAAGAGGCGTTGTTGCTGGGCGTGATCATGCGCGAGGGTTGGAACGGCCTCGATCTGGGCAAGGCGCTCGATGCCGAGACGAGCAAGATCAATGAAGACATGCCGCTGGGCATGACGCTGACCAAGGTGACCGATCAAGCCGTGAACATCGATTCGGCCGTCGGCGAGTTCATGGTCAAGTTTTTTGTCGCGCTGCTGGTTGTGATGCTCGTGTGCTTTCTCAGCATGGGCTGGCGTGTAGGCGTTGTGGTCGCAGCGGCCGTACCGTTGACACTGGCCATCGTGTTTGTGGTGATGGCGGCTACCGGAAAGAACTTTGACCGGATCACCTTGGGTTCGCTGATCCTGGCGCTCGGGCTGCTGGTGGACGACGCGATCATCGCGATCGAAATGATGGTGGTGAAAATGGAGGAGGGCTACGACCGGATCAAAGCCTCCGCCTATGCCTGGAGTCACACGGCCGCACCGATGCTGTCCGGTACGCTGGTGACCGCGATTGGCTTCATGCCCAACGGTTTTGCCCAATCGACCGCTGGCGAATACACCAGCAACATGTTCTGGATCGTCGGCATCGCCCTGATCGCCTCCTGGGTGGTCGCGGTGGCTTTTACCCCTTACCTGGGGGTGAAAATGTTGCCGGACATCAAACCGGTCGAGGGCGGACATGCCGCCATTTACAACACCCGCCACTACAATCGCTTCCGCCAGGTCCTGACGCGGGTCATCAGCCACAAATGGCTGGTGGCCGGTACGGTGATCACGCTGTTTGTCGTGGCCGTCCTGGGCATGGGCCTGGTGAAAAAGCAGTTCTTTCCAACTTCTGACCGTCCCGAGGTCATGGTCGAGGTGCAAATGCCCTATGGAACTTCCATCGAGCAGACCAGCGCCGCCACGGCCAAGGTCGAAGCCTGGCTGCAAAAACAGGCGGAAGCGAAAATCGTCACCGCCTATATCGGACAGGGCGCGCCGCGTTTCTTCCTGGCAATGGCGCCAGAACTCCCAGATCCGTCGTTCGCCAAGATCGTCGTGCTGACGGACAGCCAGGAGGCACGGGAAACCCTCAAGTTCCGTCTTCGCGAAGCGGTTGCCGCAGGGCTTGCCCCAGAGGCCCGTGTCAGGGCGACCCAGATTGTGTTCGGTCCGTATTCACCGTTTCCGGTGGCCTACCGGGTGATGGGGCCTGATCCGACGAAACTGCGGGAGATTGCCGCACGCGTACAGGACGTCATGCAAGCCGGCCCGATGATGAGGACGGTCAACACCGATTGGGGGCCGCTGGTGCCGACGCTGCATTTCAACTTGGATCAGGATCGCCTGCAGGCGGTCGGACTGACATCCAGTGCCGTCGCCGAGCAACTGCAATTCCTGCTGGCCGGGGTGCCGATCACGGCGGTTCGTGAGGACATCCGTTCGGTGCAGGTCGTTGGTCGAGCCGCCGGTGACATCCGTCTTGACCCCGCCCGGATCGAAGGCTTTACGCTGGTAGGGGCCGCCGGGCAGCGTATCCCGCTGTCCCAGGTCGGCGAGGTGGATGTACGCATGGAGGATCCGATCCTTCGGCGGCGCGATCGTACGCCGACCATCACCGTGCGCGGCGACATCGCCGAAGGCTTGCAGCCACCAGACGTATCGAGCGCGATGCTCGTGCTATTGCAGCCGATCCTCGACACGCTTCCTGACGGCTACCGGATCGAGCAGGCAGGGGCTATCGAGGAGTCGGGCAAGGCCAACCAAGCAATCCTGCCCCTGCTGCCGATCATGGTGGCGCTGACGCTGCTGATCATCATTGTCCAGGTGCGTTCGATCTCGGCGATGCTCATGGTGTTCTTAACCGCGCCCTTGGGACTGATTGGCGTGGTGCCTATGCTGCTGATATTCCAACAGCCGTTCGGCATCAATGCCCTGGTCGGCCTGATCGCACTGTCGGGCATCCTGATGCGCAACACGCTGATCCTGATCGGGCAGATCCATCACAACGCCCAAGAAGGGCTGGATCCGTTCAATGCTGTCATCGAAGCCACCGTACAGCGGGCCCGCCCCGTGCTGTTGACGGCGCTGGCGGCGATCCTGGCGTTCATTCCCCTGACGCACTCGGTGTTCTGGGGTACGTTGGCCTACACGCTGATCGGCGGTACGTTCGTCGGCACCCTCATGACCCTGGTGTTCCTGCCGGCAATGTATTCCATCTGGTTCAAGATCCGTCCAGTCCAGCCTGCTCCAATGGAAACAGTACGGCTGGTATAAGCGAGTGTTCGCGCGTGGCTGCCAGTGAGCGCCCACCGAAATGAAGAGGTTCTTATGAGTACTCCCGAAGGTCAAAAGCGAATCGTCGTCACGGGTGTCGGCATTGTCGGCCCCCTGGGCTGCGGTGTAGAAGAGGTATGGCAGCGGTTGCTGGCCGGCCGCTCCGGCATTCGTATCCTGCCTGGCGATATCACCGAGGGTACCGGTGTGGCCGTAGGCGGCCAGGTGCCGTCGTTGGAGGAAGACGCCAGCGCTGGCTACGACCCCGAGCGCGTCATCCCGCCCAAGGATCGCAAGAAAATGGATCGCTTCATCGAGTTTGCGCTGGTGGCCGCCCATGAGGCCCTGGAGCAGGCGGGCTGGCATCCGACTGAAGCCGTCGACCAGGAACGCACCGCGACGATCATTTCATCGGGCGTGGGTGGGTTTGGCGCCATTGCCGATGCCGTACGCACCACCGACTCGCGGGGGCCGCGTCGGCTGTCACCGTTCTCTGCACCGGCGTTTCTCGCCAACATGGCGGCCGGCCACGTGTCCATCCGGCATGGCCTCAAAGGCCCGCTCGGCGCACCGGTAACCGCCTGTGCCGCCGGCGTCCAGGCCATCGGCGATGCGGCCCGGCTGATCCGGAGCGGGGAGGCGGACATTGCCATTTGTGGCGGTACCGAGGCGGCGATCGATCGCGTGACCCTGGGTTGTTTCGCGGCGGCCAGGGCGCTCTCCACCGGTTTTGCCGAACGCCCGCAGGAAGCGTCGCGCCCCTTCGACCGTGATCGCGACGGCTTTGTCATGGCCGAAGGCGCGGGGTTGTTGGTGATCGAGTCGCTGGAACACGCGTTGGCGCGTGGGGCCAAGCCCCTGGCGGAACTGGTCGGCTATGGCACCAGCGCCGATGCCTACCACCTGACGGCCGGCCCGGAAGACGGCAACGGCGCCCGCCGCGCAATGGAACAGGCGCTGCGCCAGGCTGCTGTCAGTCCGGCCGACGTGCAGCATATCAATGCCCACGCGACCTCTACCCAGGTCGGCGACAGCGGGGAGCTGGCGGCGATTCGTTCGGTGTTCGGCACGGAATCCGGGGTGGCGATTACCTCGACTAAATCGGCTACCGGCCACCTGCTGGGCGCGGCCGGGGGCATTGAAGCGGTTTTCACGGTATTGGCGCTGCGTGACCAGATCGTGCCGCCGACCCTGAACCTGGTTAGTCCTGACGAAGCCGCCGCTGGGCTTGATCTGGTTGGCCTGAAGGCCAGGAAGATGCCGATTACCCACGCGCTTTCCAATGGGTTCGGGTTCGGTGGCGTCAATGCCAGTGTGTTGTTTCGTCGTTGGGAGGCTGAGGCTTGAGCATTTGATCTGGTGTCGCCCGCCGCGAAGGGCCATCCCGCGCGGCGTATCACCCGTCACGCCAATTTCGATTTTTCCTTAAGAACTGCAAAACCGTGCCGATACAGCGCGGTAGATCCGATTGTGCGGGCGCTCCAGTGGTGTCCCGCCGAACGATATTCCAGGCGTTCGTGCGCCTGTGCCCTTGTGATTTTTCAGGTTTGACCAGAATCGGACCTCAGGTGATGAACCATGTCAGCCCACGCCAGGACCGAACTGGAAGGCGCCCTTGCAGTCTGCAAAGGTAGTTTTCTTGCCGTTGGTTTTTTCAGTTTTTTCGTCAACTTGCTGATGCTGGTTCCTTCGTTCTACATGCTGCAGGTGTATGACCGCGCGGTAGGCAGCGCCAGCCTGTCGACCCTGTTGATGCTGACGCTGATCATGTTGCTGTTGATGATCACCCTGGGTGGTTTGGAGTGGGTCCGTTCGCGAATCATGGTGCGGATCAGCACTCGCTTGGACACGCTGCTGAGCCAGCGTCTGTTCGACGCCAGTTTCAAGCAGGCGCTCAATACCAGTGGCATGAATGCCACGGCCCAGCCTTTGAGCGACTTGAATGGTTTGCGCCAGTTCCTGACAGGCAACGGCCTGTTTGCATTTTTTGACGCGCCGTGGATCCCGATCTACCTGGCTGTCATGTTCATGTTTCATCCCTGGTACGGCTGGATGGGGGTCGTGAGTGCAGCGTTGTTGGGCGCGCTGGCCTTTGCCAACGAAAAGCTTACCCACTCACCGCTGCAGGCCGCCAACCGCGAACAGGTGGCGGCCACCGCCTTCACCAACAAGAGCTTGCGCAACGCTGAAGTGGTGCAATCCATGGGCATGCTTGCCAGCCTGCGCCAGCACTGGAGCGGGCGAGCCCACAAGGTCCTTGCGCTGCAAAGCCTGGCCAGCGACCGCGCCGCAACCATGACATCGGTGTCCAGGACATTCCGGCAGATCGTCCAGTCGCTGGTGCTGGGCCTGGGCGCCTATCTGACGATCAATCACGAGATTTCGTCCGGGCTGATGATTGCCGGCTCGATTTTGCTAGGGCGCGCGCTGGCGCCCATCGATCAGTTGATCGGCGTATGGAAAGGCTTTCTGGGGGCCCGCTCGCAATATGCCCGGCTGCACGAATTGCTGCTCAAGATTGCCGCCGAGCCTGAACGCATGTCGCTACCGGCACCTGAGGGGGCGATTCGCGTCGAGGGCCTTTCGGCCGGATCCCCCGATGCTCGCAAGCCGATTATTCGCGGCGTGGGCTTTCAGGTCGCCGCGGGTGAAGCAGTGGGCATCATTGGTCCCAGCGGCGCTGGGAAGTCGACCCTGGCCAGGGCACTGCTCGGCGTCTGGCCAAGCCTGGCCGGCACCGTACGCCTGGATGGCGCGGACATCAGCCAATGGCGTAGGGAGGAGTTGGGCCCGTACATCGGCTATCTGCCGCAGGACATCGAGTTGTTCGAGGGCACCATCAGCCAGAACATTTCCCGCTTCGGCCCGGTGAACGCACCTGCCGTGGTCGCTGCCGCGCGCATGGCGGGTGTGCATGAGCTGGTGCTGCAATTGCCCGATGGCTACGACACGGTGATCGGCGCCAATGGCGGTGGATTGTCCGGCGGTCAGCGGCAACGTATCGGCCTGGCGCGCGCCTTGTACGGTGAGCCGCGCCTGGTGGTGCTCGATGAACCCAACTCCAACTTGGATGAGACCGGCGAAAAAATGCTCGCCGAGGCGCTGCAAAAACTCAGGCAGAGCAGGGCCACGGTGTTTGTCATTACCCATCGACCTGGGGTATTGGCGCAGGTGGATAAATTGTTGGTGCTCAATCATGGCGAACTGAGTCTGTTCGGGCCGCGGGACCAGGTCCTGGCCCGCTTGCGCGATGCGACGCCCGCGGCCCGCCAGGCTGCCGCGATTCAACCGTAGGAAGCGGATGAGCGATTTCATGCAAAACAGCAAACACTCGTCCACCGCGTTGCTTGTCGATGACACGCCGGTAAGGCGCGTCGGCTACCTCATGCTGCTGGTCACCTTTGGCCTGTTCGGTGGCTGGGCTGCGTTGGCCCCGCTCGACAGCTCGGCACTCGCGCCGGGCGTGGTCACGGTCAAAAGCTACCGCAAGACGGTGCAGCACCTTGAGGGCGGCATCGTGCGCGAACTGCGCGTGCATGATGGTGACTTGGTCAAAACCGGCGATGTGTTGCTGGTGCTCGACAACACCCAGGCCCGTTCGGAAATGGAAACGACGCGCAGCCAGTTGATTGCCGCGCTTCAATTGCAGGCCCGGTTGGAGGCTGAGCGTGACGCATTGCCCGAGCCTCTGGCGGTGCCTGCCCTGGATCCCGCGGACCCACGGGTGCAAGAAGCCCGCGACAGTGAGGCCCGGATCTTCCAGACCCGACGGACCTCGTTGCTGGGCGAAATCGGCTTGCAAGAGAAGACCATCGGACAAATCGAAGAACAGATTCGCGGATTCAAGGCCATCATCGCCAGCAAGCAAGCGCTGGCGGCTTCCTATCAAGAAGAAATAGTCGATTTGCGGGCACTGCTTGCCGAAGGCTTCGTGGACAAACAGCGACTGCGCGAGCAGGAGCGCAGCCTCTCTCGCCTGCAAACCGAAATAGCTGAAAGCCAGTCCGAGATTGCGCAAGCGCATGTCCATATCGACGAGGCGAGATTGAAGATACTGCAGTTGAAAAAGACCTTCGCCAGTGAAGTCGCCGGCCTGTTGGGCGATGCACGGACCAAAGTGTACGAACTGCGCGAGCGACTGGCCACCCTGCGGGACCGCGATCAACGTACCGATATCCTCGCGCCCGAGTCCGGAATGGTCATGGGCATGACGGTCCATACCCTCGGCGCGGTGGTCAGCCCAGGCACTGCGCTACTGGACATCGTCCCGGCCAACGAAGAGCTGATCATCGAGGCGCAGGTGTCGCCGATGGACATCGACCGCATCGCGTTGGGCAAGCTGGCGGACATTCGCTTCAGCGCGTTCAAGAGCAGCACCACGCCTGTCATCGAGGGGCAGCTGGTGCAGATTTCCGCCGACCGTCTGATCAACAAGGACACAGGCACGGCTTATTACCTGGCACGCGTGGCCTTGACGGACAAAGGGCGCCAGACATTGGGCAACCTTACCCTGGTGCCGGGAATGCCGGTCGAAGTGCTGGTCAATACGGGCGCGCGGACGCTGTTGCAATACTTGATACAGCCGGCGAGCAATGTGTTCGCCCGTTCGTTGATCGAGGACTGAGATGAAGTTCCTGATCACGATGTGCCTGGCCCTCCTGCCGCTGGGAGCGCTCGCTGATGATACTTATGTCGACCTGTGGCAACTGCACCAGGAAGCGCAGGGGGCTGATCCGCGTGTCCTGCGGGCACAAGCCCTGGTTCGAAGCGGCGAGGGCAAGGAACGCGCGGCCTTTGGTCAACTATTGCCACAGCTCAACGCCAGCGGCAGTGTCAACCGCAGCCGGCGCGACGACGACCTGGACCGTATCCAGTACAACGGCAAACGCATGGCCGTGATGCTCAATCAGGTGATCTACGATCCCCAGGTCTGGCGCAGTTACCAGAAGTACCTTGAGTTGGCCCGGCAGAGTGGCTACGAGTCGGTCGATACGCGGGTGCAGGCCAGCATTGATTTGTCCGAGCGTTATTTCGCCGTTCTTGCTGCGGAGGACGAGTTGTCGCTGGTGCGCAGCGAGCTGGAGGCGACCGAGCGTAACCTCAAGCGAGTCAAGGCCTTGTACGCGCGGCAGATGGCGATGGTGACCGACACACTCGACCTTGAGGCGCGAGTGGATGCGCTCAAGGCTGACGAGATCGAAGCCAGCAACAAAGTCCTGGTCAGTCGTGAAGCGATTTCCGAACTGGTGGGGCGCGATGTCAGCGAGCGGTTCAAGCGCATCGGCGACAATCCAGCCTTCATCCTGCCAGCGCAAGCGCAGGACTACTGGGTGCAGACGGCGCTCGACAGCAACCCGGCGCTGCACGCCCGGGAGCACAGTGTTCGCGCCGCCGAGGCGGCCATCGCTGAAAACAAGGCAGGGCATCTTCCCCGGCTGGGCCTGAATTTGACGGCGCAGCGCAGTGACATTGGCTACGAAGGCGCCGTGACGCCTCGCTCGGACAACCTAGTTGCCTCCCTGGATTTGCAGATGCCGCTCTACAGCGGCGGTTCCACCCGTGCACGGGTATCGAGTTCCGAAAGTGACAAGGAAGCCGCCCAGCAGGAGCTGGAAGCCTTGCGTCGCCAGGTCATCAAGGAAACCCGCACTGCTTATCTCGGCATGACGGCCGAGCTCAGCCGGATCAAGGCTACACGGCGGGCGCTGGAGTCGGCTGAAAAGTCTCGGGTCGCCACGGAAAAAGCCTTCGGCTATGGCGTCAAGAACGCAGTCGATGTGCTGGACAGTATCAAGGACGAGTTTCGTGCGCGGCGTGATTTCTATCAGTCCCAATACAAGTTCGTGACCAGCTTGCTGGTGCTGCATCGCTGGAGCGGAAGATTGGGAGAAGGGGATATTCGCCGGGCCAATGAGTGGTTGGTTGCGCCATAGCTGGTTGGATTCAAGCTTGAAGAGAGTGGCTATGTGATATCACTTTTTCTGTTTCTAATGCAAAATAACCCATTGTAGCGGCCGCATTTCGGAAGGCCGCAGATTGCTCACAGGAGATTTCATATGCCCACTCCGGTTGGTTATTCATACACTTCGTCGGCAACGCTGACCGGCAATGCACAAGTCGACAGCTTGCTGGTTGGTACCTATTGGATGGGCAATACCTGGAGTACCGGTACGTTCACCACACCCCTGACGTACAGTTTCATGACTGAGACTTCGCGTTTTGCCCGCTACTACAGCAGTGACAATGAGTATGAAGCCAGCTACGTCCTGACGTCAGCCCAGCAAAGTGGTATTACCAGTGCGCTCGACCTGTGGGGCTCGGTTGCCAATATCAAATTCACCCAGGTCAGTGAATCCACCACCACCGTAGGCGACCTGCGGTTCGGCGGCTATCTGAATATGGAAAGCGACACCGCAGCCTGGGGCTATTTCCCTGCCGATACCCCCAGCGGCGGTGATGTCTGGCTCGGGCCAGTGACGAACAACCCAACCCCGGACAAGGGCACTTACGACTACCTGGTTTTTATGCATGAGATCGGCCATGCACTTGGTCTCAAGCATCCGTTCTCCCAAAGTCTGTCAAACACCACGGTGCTTGCAGCTCAGTTCGATGACGTTCGCAATACGATCATGAGTTACAACACCTCGTATTCTTATGAGCCCACCACTCCCATGGTGCTGGATATTGCCGCCATCCAAAGTCTCTATGGGGCCAACACTCAATGGCAGACCGGCAATAACACGTATCGCTGGGAGCCCAGCCAATCGGTTTTCGAGACGATCTGGGACGCGGGTGGTATTGACACGATCGACGCGAGCAATCAGCTGGCAGCGGTCCGCATCAACCTGAATGAAGGCCAGTTCAGTAAGATCGGCCAATCGTTTCTGGAGCTCGACACTCAAACGGCCTTCAGCGAAGGATTGGCGATCGCCTACGGTGCCAAAATTGAAAACGCATTCGGCTCGGCCAATGACGACACACTGATCGGCAATGCATTGGCCAACGTTCTGAACGGTCGCGCGGGCGAGGATACGATGATCGGCGGGGCTGGCAACGACACTTACGTCGTCGATAACATCGGTGACAGCGTGCAGGAAAGCAGCACCTTGGCCAGCGAAATCGATGCTGTCATTTCGTCCGTCAGCTACGTCCTGGGTGCCAACATCGAGACGTTGAGGCTGGGCGCAAGCGCCAATATCAACGGCACGGGCAACACGTTGAACAATCGCATCGACGGTAATGCCGGCGCCAATACCCTGGATGGCGGCAGCGGTATCGATAACTTGACTGGTGGTGCAGGCAATGACACTTACGTGGTCGACAACCTCAAGGATGTCGTCAGCGAAACCAGCGCCCTGGCCAGCGAAATCGACACCGTGCGCTCTTCAGTGAGCTGGACGCTGGGCGCCAACGTGGAAAACCTGATCCTGGCCGGTTCCGCCCCTATTAACGGCATTGGCAATGCCCTGAACAATGTGCTGACTGGTAACGCCGCCAACAACGTGCTGAACGGTGGAGTCGGACAGGACACACTGATCGGTGGCGCGGGGAATGACACCTACTTGGTCGACGACCTCAAGGATATTGTCAGCGAAACCAGCACCCTGGCTGGCGAAACCGATACCGTGCGTTCCTCACTGAAATGGAGCCTGGGCGCCAATCTGGAGAACCTCACGTTGACCGGCAGCGCTCACCTCAATGGCGGTGGTAACGCCCTGAACAACGTGCTGATCGGCAACGATGGCAACAACGTGCTGAGCGGTTGGGGGGGCAGCGACACGTTGGACGGCGGTAGCGGTATCGACACGCTTGTTGGTGGTACCGGCAACGACACTTATGTGGTCGACAACCTCAAGGATATCGTCAGCGAAACCAGCACCCTGGCCGGTGAAATCGATACCGTGCGCTCCTCACTGAAATGGAGCCTGGGCGCCAATCTGGAGAACCTCACGTTGACCGGCAGCGCTCACCTCAATGGCGGCGGTAACGCCCTGAACAACGTGCTGATCGGCAACGACGGCAACAACGTGCTGAGCGGTTGGGGGGGCAGCGACACGTTGGACGGCGGCAGCGGTATCGACACGCTTGTTGGTGGTACCGGCAACGACACTTATGTGGTCGACAACCTCAAGGATATCGTCAGCGAAACCAGCACCCTGGCCGGTGAAATCGATACCGTGCGCTCCTCACTGAAATGGAGCCTGGGCGCCAATCTGGAGAACCTCACGCTGACCGGCAGCGCTCACCTCAAGGGCGGCGGTAACGCCCTGGACAACGTGCTGATCGGCAACGACGGCAACAACGTGCTGAGCGGTTGGGGGGGCAATGACACACTGAGCGGCGGTCTGGGCATTGACAGCCTCACCGGTGGAGCTGGAAGCGACCGCTTTGTCTTTAATACGCTGGGTGAGCTGGGCATGGGGTCCACCCGTGACACTATTTCCGACTTCAGCAGCCTACAGGGCGACAAGTTGGATCTGTCGAAACTCGATGCCAATCTCTTGACCTCGTTTGCCGACACGTTCAGCTTCGTAAATTCGAATGACTTCACGGCAGCAGGACAACTGCGCTTCGTCGATCAGGTGCTGTACGGCAACGTCAATGGCGATCTGGGCGCGGATTTTGAAATCCAACTGGTGGGTGTCAATACCCTTAATGTCACCGATCTGATCGCCTGATAGAGCAGTTCGGGGGGCCGAGGGAATGATCAGGGCCCTGAACCATTGAGCGCTCAGTGTCCCGACGGGCGCTCACTCAAGAACAACCATGAACCCCATGGCGAGGAAGCACGCCCCCTCGCCACCTGTTTTGTCTTCTGCCTAATCAGTTCATTGATTTCATGAGCGCTGATCTATTTAAGCGCCGGGAGAAACGCTGGCCGCATCATCAACATCGGCTCTATCCTTGGTGTCGTGCCGGTTCCTTATGCTGCCCTCTATTCAGCCAGCAAGCATGCGGTGGAAGGTTATTCTCAAGCGCTGGATCCCGAATTGCGTACACACGGCATCAGGGGCACGGTCGTCGAGCCCGGCTATACCAAGACTCGATTCGAGAGCAACACCCTCCAACCCCACGCTAGACTCGACGTGTACGAAGACGTTCGGGTAAAAGTGACGAAAGTGGTGAGCCAGGCCATGGCTCCGGCGCACTTGCTGGACACGGGCATTCGCAGAGCGCTGCAGCTCGAAACCAGATGGCCTGCTCAGGCACGCTGACAGCGATGACCATCCGTTTGAACGAACAGGACAAAAACCATGACCTTCAAAGCGCTGCTCACGACCAAAACCGGCGAAGCGATCTCGACCCAGCTGGTTGACTTCAAGGACGAGGACCTGATGCCCGGTGATGTCACTGTCGCGATCGAGTTCTCGACCGTGAACTACAAGGACGCCATGGCCCTCAGCGGACGCTCCCCCGTCATTCGCCAGTTTCCGCTGATTCCGGGCATCGACTTCGCCGGCATCGTCGAGACGTCCAGCCACCCGGGGTTCGAGGCCGGCGACCGTGTGCTGGTCAACGGCTGGGGGCTGAGCCAGACCCACCACGGGGGCTTTGCGCAGAAGGCGCGGGTGAGCGGTGACTGGCTGGTAAAGATCCCGGAAGTATTCTCGACCCAGGCGGCCATGGCCATCGGCACCGCGGGCTATACGGCGATGCTCAGCGTCCTGGCATTGGAGCATGGCGGGCTGACCCCTGATCGAGGCGATATCCTGGTCACCGGCGCCAGCGGTGGCGCCGGCTCGGTGGCTATCGCACTGCTGTCGGGCCTGGGTTATCGAGTGATCGCCTCGACCGGACGACTAGAGGAGGGTGACTACCTGCGCGACCTTGGTGCGACGCAGGTTATCGACCGCAACACCTTGTCGCAGCCGGGCGCACCGATCGCCAAGGAACGCTGGGCTGGCGTCATTGATTCGGTGGGCAGTCACACCCTGGCCAATGCTTTGGCACAGACCCAATATCGCGGTGTTGTCGCTGCCTTCGGCCTGGCTCAGGGCGCGGATCTGCCTGGCTCGGTGCTGCCCTTCATCCTGCGCAACGTGACCCTGGCCGGTATCGATTCGGTCAACGCTCCGCAAGCGGTGCGCCTGCAGGCATGGTTGCGACTCGCCCAGGACCTTGATTTGAGCAAGCTGACCCGCACCACCCAGATGGTTGGCTTGGCAGAGGTGCCGGCCGTTGCCGCTCGGGTACTGGAAGGCAAGGTGCGCGGGCGCACTGTGGTGGACGTGAATGCATGAGCAACCACTTGTGGACCACCACGTGGATGTCACGCTCGCGCAGGTATCGGGTCAGCACAGTGCGGTCGGCGTCGCTCCAGTCGATGTCCTGTTGGACGAACCAGCCGTCGACAAAGGCGCCGAATTCGCCGCACAGCTAGATGAACTCATTGGCCAGCGACAGCACGCGTAGGTCCGGGTTTCTATGCGTTATCGGTCTGGTCGATGGTGATCGGTGTCGTGGCTGACCAGATCGTCTCCACGCTCCAGGCCCAGCAGGATCCCACGACGTTTATCTAGGGCCTGTCCGACACGTTGTCGGCTCGCACCTGACTCAGGTCTCATCCCCGCAGCGCTGCTGGTTGGCGTGTTCCTCGCGGCGCGACTGCGCAAGGCGGCACCGCAGCGGTATTTGGTGCTGGGTAGTCACAAGCTATAGGAGCGGCGCAGTATCGATGACGCATGAAAAGGATAAGGCTAAGCTCATTGGATCCCCGCGTTCCAGAGCCTCGGCGGCCGGTGTGCCAGGCTGGACCTAAATAGCAGAGGAGTCTTGCGATGGCGCTTGCACGAGCGTTGGCATTCGATGTGTTCGGTACGGTGGTTGACTGGCATTCAGGCATCGCACGTGAGGCGAGTCCATTCGTGTCGACCTACCTGCCCGCTGTCAGCCCCGCGGAATTTGCCATGCAATGGCGCCGGTTGTATGCGCCAGCGTTGCGCGAGTGCATCAAGGGGCATGGAGGCTTTGTTGTCCTGGACACATTGCACTACGAGACGCTGGTCCAATTGTTGACGGCTTACGGCCTGGAAGTCGACCAGGTTGACCCCGGGGTATTGCACACGCTTGCCCATGCCTGGCGTCGCCTGGACCCTTGGCCTGACGTAGCCGAGGGCCTGGCCCTGCTGCGTCGGCGCTTTACGGTGGTGACTTTGTCCAATGCCAATGTGGCCTTGATGATCGCTATGAACCGCTACAACGGTTTGCAATGGGACGCGCTACTGGGAGCGGAGTTCGCGCAAACCTACAAACCGGATCCTGCGGCGTACCTGTCCACGGCCAGGGCATTGGCCATCAAACCCGCTGAACTCTGCCTGGTGGCCTGCCACCACAGCGATCTTGCGGCAGCCAGGGATTGCGGCCTGATGACGGCCTATATCGACCGGGCCATGGAGTATGGCGGAGCGCCTGCACCCGATGCAGCCCAAGCCCAGGATTGGGATTGGCAGGCCGATGGTTTCATTGACCTGGATCGCAAGCTTCAGGCGTTGTCTACCTGATCAAACGCCGGGCGACGCCATGGTGCACCACCAGCCCTTTCCAGCGTGCATGAGTTGCCGGATGTCTGGCTGACGAAGGGACTTGATATATATCAACGCCAAGGTTGCTCTGACAGAGGATGGTGAATCTGCAACGGAGGTGCCCGTTGTAACGCAACGACGGCGACCCGCCGCAGCGTACTAGCCATCTGGCGCGACCAGGATCGTCCATCACATCAATGCCTCAGGAGGTTCCCCATGATTCAGAGCCCCTCATTGCAAACCACGTTGCCGAACCGCACCGAGGCCGGTCGGCGATTGGTCGAGCCCTTGCTCAAATACACCAACAGAGCTGACGTCATCATCCTTGCCTTGCCTCGTGGTGGTGTCCCGGTGGCTTACGAAGTCGCTACGGCCCTGGACGTTCGCCTGGACCTGATGCTGGTGCGCAAGCTTGGCGTCCCTTCGCATCCGGAGTTTGCCATGGGCGCCATTGCCAGCGGCGGCATACAAATCCTCAATGACGACGCACTGCGGGTACACCCGATCGACCGTGCCAGTTTCGAGGCCGTAGTCGCGCGGGAAACGCAGGAGTTGTCGCGGCGCGAACAGGTGTATCGGGGAAACCGTCCGCCATTGCAGCTCAAGGACCAGATCGTGATCCTGGTCGACGACGGCTTGGCAACCGGTTCCTCCATGATGGCCGCGGTCCATGCGGTGCGCGTGCAGTCCCCGGCGCGCATTGTTGTCGCGGTGCCGGTTGGTCCGCTGGAAACGGTCGAGGCTTTGCGCAGCGAAGTGAATGAAGTGATTTGCCCACTCATTCCCGAGTGGATGATGTCGATCGGTTATTGGTATTTGGATTTTGCCCAGACGTCGGACGCAGAAGTCATTGAGCTCATGCGCCAGGCCTGGCAGCGGGAAGCTTTGAGTGGTGGCAGGAAGGAGTGGACACGAACCTGCGATTACATTGGACCACTTGAAGAGTGGCTCGGTGTACGGCGCTCTCCAGCTTTCCAGGAATTACGCCCAGTTTGAGGATGAGAAGACTAAGCGATTTCAGGACGTTGTACTCACGGTCACGGAGGGCCCTGACAAGATGCCAACCGCCAAAGCTCTTGAGGCAGCAGCTGAGAGCAAGGATAAAGTCAACGCCTACCTGATCGAGAAGCTGACGGAGAAGATGGGGCCCAAGAAGAATAACGATCCGGGTAACTGACACCTTTCAATGAGATAAATCCATTAAATTGTGCCTAAGACCAGAAATTAAGCAATAAGACACAGTTTTAGGGAATTAAGTCGCTTGATGGGGCTGAGCGTTAATTCTATAATTTTGTGCACTAACTGGCACAGAATGGGCTTGGTACACGTTATGTTGGATTTAAGCTTCAGCAAGCCGAGCGAGGTCGTCAAGCGCCTCTGCGATCGCTTGCGCACAGAGCGCTTGGCGCGGGATATGACACAAGCCGACTTGGCCGGGCGTGCCGGCATCGGCACAAATACAGTGTCCAACCTTGAAGCCGGGCGCAATGTCGGATTCGAGAACGTCGTTCGGGTGGCGATGGCTCTTGGCCGAACCAAGGAACTGGAAGGCCTGTTCCTGCCAAAGCTGGACAGCATCGAGGATATTCGGCGCTACGAAAACAGCGCCAATCGTCTGCGTACAAAGAGGAAGTCCGGCAATGCTTGAGCAGGTCAACGTCTTCTACGAGGGATGGGGTGAGCGATGGCAATGGGGCACGCTGGTCTCCACGACTGCCCTGACCGGTCGCCCGCTGATCGTGTTCGAGTACAGCAATGAAGCCAGGCAAAGGGGCTTGGAACTGTCCTCCTACACGCTGCCGTTGGAGGGGGCTCACTTGCGCCGAGATTTTCCGGACCACCAACTGTACCTGCCAGGGCCTGTTTACGACTCCTTGCCGGATGGGTGGGGCATGTTGCTGATGGACCGTATGTTCAGGCGCCGCGGGCTCACCACGGCGCGCATCGGCTCACTGGAACGGCTGGCCTACATCGGTAGCAATGCAATGGGGGCCATGACGTTTGAGCCCGTGGCACCCGAAGGGCAGGAATCTGATGTCCACATCCCGCTGGAGCAGCTTGCCGCCGAAGTGCGGGAAGTGCTCCATGGAGACGGTGGCGAGTTCCTGCAGACGTTGCTGTTGGTGGGCGGCTCGCCTCAAGGTGCAAGGCCTAAGGCCCTCGTCTATCGCGATCCCGAAACTGGCCGGTTTACCACTGCCGTCACGCCGGGTTTTGAAGCCTGGTTGATCAAGTTCCCGGCCAAAGAAGAACAGGCCGAGGTTTGCGCAATCGAAATGGTCTACGCCGAGTGCCTGCGCATGTGCGGTATCGAAACCCCTGACACGCAGTATTTCAGTCTGCCTGACGGGTTGGCAGCGTTTGCCAGTAAGCGATTTGACCGCCGGGATGGTCTGCGCGTACCCATGCAAAGCCTCGCGGCCTTTACGGGGGAAAATTACCAATCTCCGGGGGTGTTGGACTACGTCAATTTTTTGCGGGCAACGCAGATGTGTACCAACGACGTGCGAGAGATGGCGGTGGCCTTCGAACGTGCAGTCTTCAATGTTGCGTTCAACAACAGAGACGATCATCCCAAGAACTTTGCCTACATCATGTCGCAAGACGGTCAGTGGAGACTGTCGCCGGCTTACGACGTGACCTTCTGCGAGGGGCCAAGTGGATATCACCAGATGGATGTGATGGGGGAAGCCCTGTCGATTTCCCGCACGCAAATGCTTCGGCTTGCCGAGGAAGCCGAGGTGCCCCCGGACGTCGCAGGCAGAATGATTGACGGCATTTGTGATGTGGCGAGCCAGTTTGCAAGCATTGCCGAGAATCTATACCCACAGGTTATTACTCGAGACACCTTGCGCACGATCCAAGACCGCATCGATCAGAACGTAGCTCGGTTACACCGTGGTCATGCGGTCGGCGGTTGCCGTTGAAGATCGGAGGAGCAGACGCTCATCGGCTGCATGTTCACCGTTGCGCTGAAAGTCTCATATCTGTCTAGCGACTCGCAGAGAGTCCGGTCGGAGCTATCACATCAATATGGGCTAAGGAAAGGCAGGATGATCAGATGAACAGCCTGCCAGAAGACGCTTAGAGACTCTCAGGGAATATTTTCAGTGAACGGAGGAGGCCCTCCTACCAAGGGACTCACTTAGTCCCTTGCAGGTTTAAACCCTATAACCAACCCTTGATCTGTGCGCACACAGCCTGGGTGGAAATACCATAGCGATCGTGCAACGTCGGAAGCGCACCAGCATCGAGAAACGCGTCCGGCAACGCTATTTGCCGGAACGTCGGCGTAACGCCATTGCGCAACAGCACGGTCGCCACCGCTTCGCCCAATCCGCCGATGATGGAGTGATTCTCGGCAGTCACTACCAGTCGTCCCGGCTTTCTGGCTTCCGCCAGAATAGTCTGCTCATCCAAAGGTTTGATGGTGGGAACGTGAAGCACCGCGACATCCACGCCGTCAGCCTGAAGTTCCTTGGCGGCTTCCAGGGCGCGCATGGTCATCAAACCGGTGGAAATGATTAAAACCTCATTGCCCGTGCGCAGGGTCTTGGCTTTGCCGATCTCGAATTCATAGCCATATTCGTCGAGCACCAGCGGTACGTTGCCGCGCAGTAACCGCATGTAGACTGGCCCTTGGTGCGCGGCTATGGCGGGCACGACTTGTTCGATTTCCAGGGCATCGCAAGGGTCGACGATCATCAGGTTGGGCATGGCGCGGAAGATCGCCAGATCATCCGTTGCCTGGTGGCTGGGGCCGTATCCGGTGGTCAGGCCCGGCAGACCGCAGACGATTTTAACGTTGAGGTTTTCCTCAGCAATCGCCATGCAGATGAAGTCATAGGCCCGGCGCGACGCAAACACCGCGTAAGTGGTGGCGAAGGGCACGAACCCCTCCCGAGCCATGCCGGCTGCCGCGCTCATCAACAGCTGCTCAGCCATGCCCATCTGGTAGAAGCGCTCTGGGTGCGCCTTCGCAAAAATGTGCAGGTCGGTGTATTTGGACAAGTCAGCCGATAAACCCACGATGTCCTGGCGCTGGTCCGCGAGTGCGGCCAGTGCGTGACCGAATGGCGCTGGTTTTGTGGCCTGGCCTTCAGCGGCAATCGAGGCAATCATCGCCGAGGTGGTCAGCTTTTTCTTCGGCGCTACAGGCGCCTGAGCCGTCATGTTGGTTGCGTTGCTCATACTGTTTTGCCTTCTTCCAGGTTGTTCAAGGCCACATCCCATTCATGCTCGTCGACGCGGATGAAGTGAGTCTTTTCGCGGTTTTCCAGGAACGGCACGCCTTTGCCCATCCTGGTATCGCAGATGATGACGCGCGGTTGTGCGCCAGGATGGCTGCGGGCAGCGTCGAACGCCTTGACCAAGGCGTCCAGGTCATTGCCGTCTACCCGCTGGGTGAACCAGCCAAAGGCTTGCCATCGGTCAACGATGGGTTCAAATGCCAGCACTTCACTGGAATGTCCGTCGGCTTGCTGGTTATTCACGTCGACGATGGCGATCAGGTTGTCGAGTTTCCAGTGCGAAGCGGACATGACCGCTTCCCAGGTGGATCCCTCATTCAGCTCGCCGTCCGACAGCAGGTTGTAGACGAATGAGGTGGACTGTTTGCGCTTCAAACCCAGGCAGGCACCCACTGCTATACCCAGTCCCTGGCCTAGCGAACCGCCGGTGATCTCCATGCCGGGGGTATAGGCGGCCATGCCGGACATGGGCAGGCGGCTGTCATCCGAACCGTAGGTTTCAAGCTCATCCAGTGGAATGATTTGCGCCTCGATCAGCGCGGCATACAGCGCAATCGCGTAGTGACCGATGGAGAGGTAGAAGCGATCACGCTGTTCCCACTCAGGGTCTTCGGGCTTGTAGTTCAAGGCGTGGAAGTACGACACGGCCAGCAAGTCTGCCGCGCCCAGCGCCTGGCCCACATAGCCCTGGCCCTGGACTTGGCCCATGCGCAAGGCATGGCGGCGAATGTTATGGGCGCGCTGCACCAGTGTGATGGAGGACGCGCGCGATAAGGTGGAAGTCATGGAAATTCTCCGTTAACTCAACGATTGACCGAAGCGGCAGGAATACGCAGCACCAAACAGGCACCGATGCACAGCACACCGGTAATCAGGTACATGCCGATGGCGCTCGAACCGGTCGTGGTAGTGATCCAACCAATCAGGTAGGGCGAGCAGAAACCCGCCAGATTGGCAAAGCTGTTGATTCCAGCGATCCCGGCAGCGGCGGAGACACCACCGAGCAAGGTGGTCGGCAGCATCCAGAACAGTGACGACGCCGACAGCACCCCTGCTGCTGCAAGGCAGAGGCACAACACCGACAACGTCAGGTTGGCTCCGAACACCGCCGCCAACGTGAGGCCCAGCGCACCGGCAATCATCGGCGCCACCAGATGCCAGCGGCGCTCCTGGTGCTTGTCGCCGCTGCGCCCCATCAGCACCATCGCGACGATGGCGCACAGGTAGGGGAGGCTGGTGAGCAAGCCGATGAGCATCGGATCGGCAACACCGGCATTACGGATAAGTGTCGGCAGCCAGAAGGTGATCGCGTATTGGCCCATGACCACGCAAAAGTAGATGCAGGCGAGAATCCACAGGCGGCGGTCGCGCAGGAATGCGCCGACCGATGCATGGGTGACTTTGCGGCTGTTGTCCTCGGCCAGTTCTTTGCTGACCAGCGCTTTTTCTTCATCGGTGAGCCAGGTCGCCTGGTGCACGCCGTCCTTGAGGTAGGCCAGCACCATCAGGCCAACGATGACGGTCGGAATGGCTTCGATCACGAACATCCACTGCCAGCCCGCCCAGCCATGCACGCCGGCGAACTGGGTCATGATATAGCCTGAGAGCGGCCCGCCGATCATGCCGGAGAGCGGGATGGCGATGAACCACAGCACGGTCATTTTGGCGCGGCGGTAGGAGGGGAACCAGTAGGTGAGGTAGAGCAGCAGGCCCGGTGCGAGACCGGCTTCGGCGATGCCGAGCAGGAAGCGCAGCGCATAGAACTGCCAAGCCGTTTCCACGAAGGCGAAGAGGGCGGAGATAATGCCCCACGAAATCATGATGCGCGCGATCCAGCGACGGGCACCGACCTTGTGGAGAATGAGGTTGCTCGGCACTTCGCAGAGGAAATAGCCAAGAAAGAACACGCCCGCGCCGAGCCCGTAGACGGTTTCGCTCAGGGACAGGTCGTTCATCATCTGCAGCTTTGCAAACCCGACATTTACCCGGTCCAGATAGGCGCACAGGTAGCACAACATCAGGAAAGGCATCAGTCGCCAGGCAGTTTTGTGATACGCGCTTGCGCGCACTGTGGATACAGTGTCGAGCGTCATGGTGGTCATCATGAGGGTCTGATCTCTTGTTTTTATAGAACGCCGCGCTTGAAGCCCGGCGTATCCTCGATCCTGAACTTAATGAACTGCGGGGGCTGACACCTGTGGTCAGTGGATCAACATGCCGCCGTTTACATCCAACGTGATGCCGGTGAGGTAAGAGGACAAGTCGCTGGCGAGAAACAGTGCCGCATTGGCAACATCCTGCGCTGCGCCAAGCCGACCCAGCGGGATGCTTTCGATGATTGCGTGGCGGCGTTCATCCTGCATCAGGCCTCCGGTGATGTCGGTATGGATCAGGCCTGGCGTAATGGAGTTGACGCGAATGTTGTCCGCGCCAAATTCGCGTGCCATGGCCTTGCCCAGTCCGAGCACGCCGGCCTTGGCGGCGCTGTAGTGCGGGCCGCCGAAAATACCACCGCCGCGCTGGGCCGATACGGATGACATGCAGACGATGCTGCCCGAAGCCTGAGCGCGCATCACCGGAATCACTGCCTGGGACATCAACAGCGTGCCGCGCAGGCTGACATCCAGGACCTTGTCGTAATCGCTCGGGCGAATATCCAGGGTCTTGATGGGCTGGGTGATGCCGGCATTGTTGACGAGTATGTCGATACGGCCGTAGTGCTCCACCACCTTGGCGACCGCAGCCTGGACTTGTGTCTCATCGGCGACGTTGGCAGCCAGGCCCAGGTGGCCTTCGCCGAGGGTGGCTGCGGCGTCACGGGCGGCGGATTCGTCGAGATCCAGGATTACAACGCGGGCGCCGTGTTGGGCGAAGGTGAGCGCGGTTGCGCGGCCGATGCCGCGTGCGGATGCGGCGCCAGTAATAATCGCGACTTTGCCTTGAAGAAGCATGAGGGATACCTCTGATTGTTTTTATGGTTCGATTCAACGATCGATGGCTCAGAGTGGTCCCCGTCGACAGGCCGAGCAATAACGCAAACGTCACTGCTACATGAATAAAATTCAGCACTCGTCAATGCGGACCGCAAATGCTTGAATGGCACGATCCGCTCGCGACCCAAAAACAATAGGCTGAATACCGATGCGCCAGGACGATCTCCCTTCATCCCATCTGCCACCGCTGAGAGCCATTCAAGCCTTCGAGCAGACTGCCCGTTTTGGCAACCTGGCAAGAGCCGCCGAAGTGCTCGACCTCACGCCGTCAGCGATCAGCCACCAATTGGCCAAGCTAGAGGTGATGATTGGTCGACAGTTGTTTGTGCGGGCAGCGCGTGGGGTGACCCTGACGCCAGTGGGTGAGCAGTACTTGAAGGACATTTCCGGTCTGTTGCAGAGCCTTGAGGTCGCCACCGAGCGGGCAGCGAGTGACGTCAGCATGGATTGCCTGCGGCTGCATTCCTCCCCCAGCTTTGGCTTACTCTGGTTGATGCCGCGGTTGGAGTCGTTTCGCTTGAGCAATCCGGACATCCAGATCAATTTGTCCTGTTCTTATGAATCGCTGCACTTCAGTCAGGACAAGATCGATGTCGATATTCGTCACGGCCGGCCTAATTGGCCCAGCTATGAAGTGCGCACCGTGCGTAACGAAAGTTTCGCTGTGCTGGCCTCGCCCAAGCTGATCGCGCGCTGCGCGGTAAAAAACGCAGCAGATCTTCTGGCGCAAGAGCTGATCCTTTCCGAAGCAACCTTGCTCAAGTGGCCTGAGTGGTTCGCCCAGCATGGTCTGGCGCGCCCCGAAAAGCCCTACGCCTTGAGTTTTGACCGGTCCTACATGAGCCTGGAAGCCGCTAGCCACGGCTTGGGCTTCGCCCTTGAAAGCACGCTGCTGGCGCAAAAATACCTCGCCAACGGTTCGCTGGTTGAAGTCGCCCCCGAAGCCTTGAGCTCTGCGGTCGCCGCCCACCATTTGGTGTTCCCCAAGGCTCACTCCAGTTTCCCCAGGGTCAGGCGGTTCTTGGGTTGGATGGAAGTGGAGTTAGGGCATAGCTTTGTGTTCTAGCGCAGCCCCCGCGGGCACCATTGCTGATCGAATCAGATAGGAGGTAGATCATGTCCGCCCCGGGCCTGATCATTGGAATCGCCTCTGACGTAGCAAATAGAACCAAGGTCGTGAAAGAAATATCCAGGGGGAGTTCCAGATCAATCAGAGGAGAATGATGAGGAACTCTTCTACATAGTCGATAGGATCGGATTACTCATCGCGTCGCGATGGGACCGGCGACGCTCAGGGTGGCCACCGGGCCCAGCAATGGCCATCCAACGTCGTGTCAGGGGGGCTAGAGGGTGATGGGAGTGCCGCCGAGGCGGTCTGACTCATAGGCCGCCTCGATGATGCGCATGACGTGGTGCATGGTTGCAAGTCCGGCACCGGTATAGGCTGTGTCACGGCCGGGGGTGAGGACATCGGTTACGAAGTTATCGTAATACACGTCAGAGTTCAGGCTCATGGTCAGGTCACTTGCCTCTCCAACCGTGTCGATCAGCCGCAAGCCATCCGGGGTCGAGCGCACGTAGAACTGATCGGTTGACAATGAAAACGAGTACTCCCGTTGCTCGGGTGTGTTAGCCGGGTAATTGTAGCCAGTTTCGATGGTGCAGATGCAGCCGCTCTCGGTCACCAGGGTCATCATTGAGGCTATCTCTACGGCGGTCAGCTGCGGGTCGCGATGCATGACGGCGGACACGCTGCATATGCGCTCTCCGGACATTTGCTGCGCCAGATCGACGAAATGAGGGGCAAGGTTGATCGTGCATCCACCACCCGAGCGTTTCGGGTCAAGCATCCAGGAGCAACTGTTCGTCAAGTAGCGTCCGGGCGGGCCGGCGTTGAATCGAAACGACAGGGTTCTCCATCTGGCACCACGCTGCAACGCCGCATGCTTGACGCGGTTCAGTAATTCACTGTGCCTCCAAACCAACGGCACCGCCGCGAACACGCCGGCAGCTTCGGCGCGTTGGTGCAGGTCCAGTACTTCATGCTGGGTAAGTCCGCAGGGCTTCTCCATCGCGAACGGAATGTTGCGCTCGACCAGTGCCTTGCCCATGGCATACAACTCGTCGTGCGGGCCAAAGGCGAAGGCGAAATCAGCCTCTTCGTTATCGAGCAGGGTTTTCCAGTGATCGTAGCGTCGCGCTCCGAAGCGCTGGGCGAGGGCGGGACCACGGGACCCGGTGGCGTCGGATACCGCCGTGACGCTCACATCAGGCAGGCGCTCAAGGGCATCAAGGTAGAGCGGAGTGTGCCAGTGGCTTACTTCAAGAAGAACGACTTTCAAGCACTCATTCCTTATAAATAAGTATGTTTGACGAGCTTGCCGGTGCCCTCGGGTGCGATCAAGCCCGAACATAACAGCGCGCGAGCCACGCTGTTAAGCGTTTCGGTTCGGGTTATGAAGAGGGGAGCCGGGGCAGGTTGTACGGGACCTCTTATAATCCGGTCGAGTAGCGACGCTCGATATCTTCGAAACCTAGAAAACTCAATGCCAGCAGGGCTTGACCTACGTGCATAGGCTCGCCATTGAGGGTTTGACAGCCGCGCGATTGCGCCTCGAGCAGCAAGGCAGTCGGCTCTGACCTGGTGATGATATCGACCACCACCGTCGCTGGGTCCAGTCGCGTTGCGTCTATAGGCATTGGATCATCAGGGTTCATGCCGAGCGGGGTAGCATTGATAACGATGTCGTGACCTGCGGGGGCTGCCGGGCCTGCATACACAGCACACGGACCCTCTTTGGCAACGCGGTGCGCAAGGTCCGAGGCGCGGTGCGGATCCAGGTCTGCAATGACCAGTGATCGTGCGCCAGCAGCGGCAACGGCAAACGCGATTGCCCGTCCCGAGCCGCCAGCGCCTATAAGCAGAACAGATTTTCCCTCCAGGGAAACTCCGTGGCGCTGCATGCCAGCTACGCAGCCAAGTCCGTCGAACACAGCGCCCACCCAGCGCCCGTCATTGTCACAACGAACGACGTTGATTGCGCCGATCTGGCGCGCAGTAGGGTGGAGCTCATCCACGATGTCCAGCATGCTCTGCTTGTGCGGCATGGTGACCAGAAGTCCAGCGAGGTTGCGCACGGCTCGCACGCCTTTGACAAACTCAGCCAGGCCCCCCGCGCCGATTTCCAAAGGAATGCAGACGGCGTCAGCCTGTGCTTCGGCAAACAGCTTATTCAACAGCATTGGAGACTTGGCGCTCTTGAGTGGATCGCCTATCAATCCATATATTCGCGTGGTGCCTGTGATGCGTGGATGCATGTCAACCTACTTGTATTGGCTATTGCACGCCAGTTGCCGGTATGTAGATATCGGAATCCACCCCTGACGGGCGTGCGTATCACTGCCGTGCTGCTCGAAATCCTGTGCAAAAAATTGAGCAGCATGGCGGTGGTGAAAGGGCGGCCGTCAGGAGCGCATCACTGGCTCTGCTTTTTTGAACGCTTGATCGGAGGCTTTGGCGTTCAACTTGGTATTGGATTTTTCCCGCACCTCTTCGTATTCCTCCTTTGACATCGGGACAGCATTGGGGTCACCGAGGTCTTTCAGACGAATCCGGAAGGTTTCCCGGGTAGTAATAGCGGCGATAGCGGAGATTACACAGATACCAAAAGTCAGTGCCCCAATTTTCAGAGGGATATTGTCGCTACCGGGAGGCGCTACGGATACAAAAAGGGCCGGCAGAAACGCTGTGCATGCCACGCCTATGTTCTGTCCAATGGCCATGCCGGTAACTCGTACCCGTGTACGGAACAGTTCCGGGAACAAACTTGGGAACACACCATTAAAGCCTTGGTAAGCCACACCCCACATGAGCAGCGATAGAACCAGCGAAAGCCACATATTGTGAATGCTGATCGCATAGAGGTAGCCAAATGACAATATACCGCCGCACAGAACGCCAACGATCACCGGAGGCTTGCGGCCAATTCTATCGGAGAGCTTACCGACGAAGGGGATAAGGATAACTGCGCATATATTGCCTAGCACCGGTATCCACATGAATAAGCCGGAAGGAAATCCAATGCCATAGGCGGGTTGCACGGCATAGGTCGCACCGAATACAGAGGCGACGATTGCAAGTACCGCAGAGAGCGCCATGCAGATGACACGTAGCAGATCGCCCCAACTCTGCGTGAGCACTTCGATCACAGGTAGCTTGCGGGGCTTGGTCTGTGTCTGCGCCTCAGTAAAGATCGGAGCCTCATGAACCTGACGCCGGATGATCCACCCCATGACGAGCACCCCTGCGCTGAGCAGGAATGGAATCCGCCAGCCCCAAGAAGCAAACTGATCGGCTGGCATGAACTGGGCAAGAGGCAGGAAAACCGCAGCGGCTAGCAGTTGCCCGGCTTGGACGCCTTGAAGGGTAAAACTTGCGAAGTAACCGCGACGCCCATCAGGCGCATGTTCCAGGATCATGGAACTGGCGCAAGACATTTCACCCGCGACCGCAAAACCTTGAATCAGGCGCAACAGTATCAATAGGGCAGGTGCCCAGATACCAATCTGTGCATAGGTAGGAAGCAGACCGATGCACATCGTCGACGCGCCCATCAGGAACATGCAGTAGACGAGCACCGTCTTGCGTCCATGGCGGTCGCCCATGTGCCCCAGGACTACAGCGCCTAGCGGCCGGGCGATATAACCAACGCCGAAGCTGGCCAGCGAAATGATGATCCCAACCGTCGGGTTGTCTGACGGGAAGAACAGCTGTGGGAAAAGTAGCGCTGCCGCAGTGGCATAGATAAAAAAGTCGTAGTACTCCAGCGCTGAGCCTATCCAGCCGCTCGCTGCGGCCTTTTTAGACTGACGCTTGGAGTGTGGATCGCCTTGAATGCTTTGGCTCATGACATGTCTCCGGATTCTCGATTGTTGTTATTGTAACGTCGTTCCATCAGTAATTCTGTTACCAGAATCGCCGCCTTGTCAAGGGAGTTCCTTTGGTCGATCAAGGTATGGCGCTGGTTTTCTGCGGGTGCGTCGCCACGCCGAGCGAGCACGCTGGAGCCCGCCCATGCGATAGAGCGAATGGTTGTTAGGAGGGTGAACTACAAGCGATCTCTCGAAAGACAGCCGTCGACGAGCCTCGAAATGTTCAACGGATTCGCGTTCTTGAGCGCATCGGGAAGCAACGCGTCGGGGTAGTTCTGGAAGCAGACGGGCCTCAGGAAGCGGTCGATGGCCAAGGTGCCGACCGAAGTGCCGCGGCTATCGGAAGTGGCAGGATAAGGGCCACCGTGCACCATTGAATCGCAGACCTCGACACCTGTTGGGTAGCCATTGATGAGGATGCGGCCAACCTTCATCTCCAGCAAAGCCGTCAACTCCATGAACTGCGCAAGGTCTTCTGGCTCGCCGATCAAGGTTGCAGTCAATTGTCCGTGAAGGGCATTGATTGCCGAGTTGAGTTGGACCTGGTCAGCGACCTCGATGAAGATGGACGTGGGGCCGAAGATTTCTTCTTGAAGAACCTTGTCGCCGTTAAGCAGCAACGCAACGTCAGCCTTGAACAGCTGTGGCTGGGCCTGGTGACCCTGCTGGTTGCTGCCAGCCAGGTGCGCGATGCCGGGGTGCGCGTGCAGGTTCTGCAAGCCAGCCGCGTAGCTGCGCAGGGTGCCCGCATTGAGCATTGTCTGTGGCGGTTGGTCGTTGATCAACGCTGCCACTCGGTCCTGAAAAGCAGTGAAAGCATCCGAACGAATGCCAACCACCAGTCCGGGATTGGTGCAAAACTGCCCACACCCTTGAACCACCGAGGCGACAAGATCGTGAGCGATACTGTCGCCTCGAAGCGCGAGCGCTTGAGGCAGGATCACGACCGGGTTGATGCTCGACATCTCAGCGAAGACTGGAATGGGCTCGGGGCGAGCGGCGGCCATATCGCACAACGCTCGACCACCCTTGAGCGAGCCGGTAAAGCCAACGCCCTTGATGAGCGGGTGTTTTACCAGGGCTTCGCCTACGCCACTGCCATAAATCATGTTGAAGACACCGGCGGGCATGCCGCTGCGCTCGGCCGCGCGGATGATCGCGTTGGCGACCTGTTCTGCAGTGGCCATATGGCCGCTGTGGGCTTTGAATACCACCGGACAACCCGCCGCGAGGGCCGAAGCGGTGTCGCCGCCAGCCGTGGAGAAAGCCAACGGGAAATTACTTGCACCAAACACTGCAACCGGACCGATTGCGGTGCGGTACTGGCGAAGGTCAGGGCGCGGCAACGGTTTGCGAAGGGGTAACGCCAGGTCGATGCGGGCCCCATAGAAGTCACCACGCCGCAGTACGTTTGCAAACAAGCGCATCTGACCGCTGGTACGTGCGCGTTCGCCCTGGATGCGAGCGACAGGCAGTGCTGTTTCACGGCAAACCAGCGCAATGAACTCATCGTCCAAAGCCTCTAGCTCTTGCGCAATGGCATCGAGAAATTCAGCCCGTTTGCTCGCGCTCAGGGTGCGGTAGCTGGAAAAAGCATGGTGGGCTGCATGAGCCGCGTTCTCGACTTCTTGCGCAGTCGCCTGGTGGAACGCATAGGGTAAGGTTTCCCCTGTGCTGGCATCCACGCTCTTGACGATGATGGTGCCGGCGGCGCTACGCTGACCGCCGATAAAGTTCTGGCCGGTGATGAGGGACATGGTTGTCTCCAGGTTGAATGTGCATGTGATAGAAGGGCAAGGCGTCCCCAGGACTGAAAATCAGGTGACGGCGCCGATCTGCCAAGGCACGAACTCGTTTTGTCCGTATCCGTGTTGTTCGCTCATGCTGCGTTCGCCCGAGGCAATGCGCAGCATGGTTTCAAAGATCGCTGCACCGCATGCCTCGATGGTCAAAGTGTCTTCGGCTATTTCGCCGCAGTTGATGTCCATGTCTTCTCGCTGACGTGTCCATAAGGCGCTATTGGTCGCCAGCTTGATTGATGGGGCAGGAGCACAGCCATAGGCCGATCCACGACCGGTGGTAAACGCAATC
Organism: Pseudomonas sp. NFACC46-3; assembly: GCF_900114515.1. Classification (NCBI taxonomy): domain Bacteria; kingdom Pseudomonadati; phylum Pseudomonadota; class Gammaproteobacteria; order Pseudomonadales; family Pseudomonadaceae; genus Pseudomonas; species Pseudomonas sp. NFACC46-3. The sequence continues at coordinate 7,719 of NZ_FOTH01000037.1, read as the reverse complement.
AGGTTCGCACCACCGGCGACCTGACCGGTTGCCGAGACCGGGTCATAGCCAGGGGTGTCCATGAAAACCAGCCCGTTGGCCGTAACGGCCTGGGCGTATTCGTAAACATCCATCAGGTTGCTCGAACCCGCCTTTGCCACCGCGCCCAGTGATTTTTCCAGGATGGTGGTCAAGCCACCTGCCTTGTTGCCGGCAGAGGGGTTATTGTTCAGTTCGGCTCCCATACGCTCGCAGTACTGTTCCCACCAATGAATGCGAGCGATAAGTTTTTCGCCGACTTCACGGCTCACAGCCCGTCGTGTCAGCAAATGTTCGGCACCGTAAATTTCCGGGGTTTCGGAGAGAATCGCGGTACCGCCGCAGGCGACCAGGCGATCCACCGCGTTGCCCAGCGCTGGGTTGGCAGTAATGCCGGAGTAGCCATCCGAGCCGCCGCACTGAAGCCCGACGGTCAAATGGCGAGCGCTGACCGGTTCACGCTGAATTTGATTGGCCTCGCCAAGCAATTGCTTCACGTGGTCAATGCCACTGGCGATAGCCTTGGATGTACCGCCACTGTCCTGGATGTTGAACGTGCGTAGGGTATTGCTACGGGTGAGTCCTTGCGTTGTGAGTAATGAGTCGATTTGGTTCGTCTCGCAGCCCAACCCGATCACCAGCACGGCCGCAAAGTTGGCGTGGGTCGCATAGCCGGCCAATGTCCGGCGCAACATGCTCAAGCCGTCGCCTGCGGGATCAACGGCGCAGCCGGCGGAATGCGTGAGAGCGACAACACCGTCGACGTTTGGAAACGCTTGCAGTGCGGCGGGATTGATGTCCCGACGAAAATGGTCGGCGATGGCCCGGGCGACTGTGGCAGAGCAATTCACTGATGTAAGAATGCCGATGTAGTTGCGTGTCGCGACGCGTCCATCCGGGCGTACGATACCCATGAACGACGGGGCTTCACTCGACTTGACGTTGGGCTTCGCATCGACGCTGAAAGCATAATCTCGAGTGAATTCCCCCATCGCCAGGTTGTGCACATGGATATGCTCGCCTGCTTCTATGTCGACAACAGCAAAACCAATGATTTGCCCATAGCGCCTCACCGGTTGACCGGCTTCGATACGGCGGGAGGCAACTTTATGGCCTGGGACAATCGCTTGCCGGACAGTCACGCCTTCTTGATCGAGGACTTCGCCAGCGAGTAGCGGTCGGCGTGCAATCAGCACATCGTCCAGCGGGTTCAAGCGCAGCACAGCTGCTGCGCCGGTTTTCGTGATCAGTTCCATCGCATCCTCACGGGCTGCTGGGTGGTGGGCGGTCGCTAATAGCGCCGCACTTTTGTGTCGGCACTATAGGATTCATGGAAATGGCTGCCTAATGAGAGCTTTCGATTGCTCGATAACTTTGCCTCATCGACTTTTTTTGAAATGGCTGCGGTCTCTCTTCTCTGTAGCCGTTTGCCGCTGTTTGGCGAACGCCAGCAAGGTCGCAATAAACGTCCGTGTCGGCTCTGACAGGGGCTCATCCTTGCGAGTGATAACTCCGTAATCCTGGGATTCAACTTTGAAGGGCGTGTTGAGGATTTGAAGCTGCCCGTTTTGTAGCTGTGACTGGACCATGGACTCGGGGAGCATGGCGAGCATTGGCCCGGACTGAAGCAACTGCAGGAAGGTCTGCATCGAAATGGTTTCCACCGTGTTGGTCGGCGGGGCGATCTTGAACGTCCTGAACGCGCGCTCCATGCGTTGTCGGATCGGCGTATTGAAGGGATACATGACCCATGGCCATTCACTGATTGCTTCAGTGGGGACCTCCTCAAGCCCGCACAGAGGGTGTGTGCTGTTCACGACAAGGCAAAAGGGTTCGGGTCCCAGCGACGTAAATTCGAACGGCTGACAATCCTCATCCGTGAAGCGCGCGATGATCAAATCGAGTTTCTTTTGTTCGAGCATCTCCAGCAGATGGTTACTGGTTTGTTCGATCACCTCGATAGAAAGGAGGGGGCGCTCCCGTTTTATGCTGGCAATGGCTTCAGGCAGCACCACGGATGTGGCGGCGAAAATGGTGCCGACTTTTAAATGACCATGCCCGCCTTTACGCAGTTTGTTGACTTGGTCGACGAACGACTCTGTGTCCTCCAAGGTAATACGCGCATAGCGGGCTACGAACTCCCCTAGTTCGGTAAGAACCAGACTACGCGTTTGACGCTCAAACAGCGGAAAACCGAGGAGAACTTCCAGATCGCGCAGCAATTTACTGATGGCCGGTTGCGTGACATTCATATGCTCGGCGGTTGTGTGCATGTTGCGGGTCTTGGCCAAGCTATTGACCAGTACCAAATGTTTGATCTTCAGCCATCGGGAGACACTGGCAAAAGTAATTTGATCATTTTCCATCGGATAAGGCCTTGTCTGTCGATAACGAAACAGCATTGATGGGTGAGTTTCTTTCATTGGGATTTACGGGGGAGGTCCATTAGTTTTACGGCTCTGATGGCCAACTGATCTGGAAGCTCCATGGCGAATTTGAAACTGACGCGCGAAAACACCCTGCCAGTGGATGGCCTGGCCGGAACGCTGATCGGCCGTGCCTGGATCCCGGGTGCGATTGCCGGCCCCTCGCCGGTGGTGCTGCGCGATGAAGGTGTGTTCGATCTTGCTGAAACCTTTTCGACAATCAGCGAACTGCTGGAACACACCTCGCCGTTGTTGGCGGTTCGTCAGGCGCCAGGCAGGTACATCGGGACTGTCGAGGCGTTGCTTGGGAACACCGGCAGCCATGCCGATCCCGGCAAGGCATCGCTGCTGCCTCCAGCAGATCTGCAAGTCATCAAGGCGGCCGGGGTGACGTTCGCGTCCAGCATGATTGAGCGGGTCATCGAGGAGCAGGCCCGAGGCGATGCAGCCAAAGCTGAAAGTGTTCGCCGCTTGGTGCACGAAGCAATAGGCGACAACTTGCGGGCAATCAAACCGGGTTCGCCAGAAGCGATGCGTCTTAAAGCGGTGCTGATCAAGCAGGGTATGTGGTCGCAATACCTGGAGGTCGGTATCGGCCCGGATGCGGAGATTTTCACGAAGGCACCGGTTCTGGCCGCAGTGGGCAGTGGCAGCGAAATCGGCATTCATCGCAAGTCTGAATGGAACAACCCGGAACCGGAAATCGTGCTGGCGGTGAACAGTCGAGGCCAAGTGCATGGCGTTACCCTGGGCAACGACGTCAATTTGCGTGATTTCGAAGGCCGCAGCGCACTGCTGTTGAGCAAGGCCAAGGACAACAATGCGTCCTGTGCGATCGGCCCGTTTATTCGTCTGTTCGATGAAGCGTTTACGCTCGATGACGTGCGCAATTGCGTCGTGGATTTGCACGTCCAGGGCGACGACGGCTTTACGCTTGAAGGCAGCAGTTCCATGGCCCTGATCAGCCGTGACCCGTTGGATCTCGTGGCCCAGACGGTCGGCGGTGATCACCAGTACCCGGATGGCTTCATGCTTTTTCTCGGGACATTGTTTGCACCTACCCAGGACCGTGAGGAGCCAGGAAGCGGCTTCACTCATAAGCAGGGTGATGAGGTCAGCATCGGCAGTCCGTTGCTGGGCACACTGCGCAACACCGTCACCTACAGCCATGAAGCTGCGCCCTGGACTTTCGGCTTGCGAGCCATGATGCACAATCTTGCTGCCCGCGGATTGCTGTAGGTAAGGCAGGGTGGTGAGAGGCATTGGGCGTTCTTCCGCAAAGATTGAACATGCACAGGCGCTTGTCTATGGATAAGGAGCCGTACCCGAAGGGTTCGGTTTTTATCTCAGTCCAGCGTCCCACGTCCCGGAAACCCGGCTGCGTGGCCCGCTCTGTCTCGATAGGGCCAACCCGATGCAAGCGGGTTTGACTTATCCGGGGGCGCCTGCATACTATTGGAACGCGGTTCCAGTACGAACAATGTTGCTCGAATCCACCTCATTGTCAAAGATAAGTCGAGAAAAATATGAGAGTCGTTAAAGGTGCTGTTGACCGTTGCCTGGAGGCGATTGAACTGCTGGCCCGTGAGGCTCGCTGGATGCGGATGTCCGATATTGCAGCCGAGCTGGGCTTGGAGAAGGGCCCCGCCCATCGAGTGCTTGCTCAGTTAGTCGAGCAAGGGTGGGCGGAGCAGGATGAAGCCACGTCGCAGTACCGCTTGACGCTGAAGCTGGCACTGCTGGGGCAGCGCTATTTACATGGCATCGGCTTGCCTGAATTGGTCCAGCCGATCATCGAGCAAGTGGCTGTTCAATGTCATGAGTTGGTGCGGTTGACGGTGGTCAACGAGGGCACCTTGTCCTGGTTGTCTTCGGCCCAAGGCGCCGCGCCGGGGCTTATGTATTCGCCGGCCATGGATAAACCGATCAATCTCTATGCAACCGCCAATGGCAAAGCCTGGCTGGCAACGATGTCTGATGAGCTGGCCATTGAGCATGCGTTGCGCAGCGGGCTGGGGAAAGCTGATGCCGGGATTGGGCAGGGGCCGAAAGCGATCAACAGCATCGAAGGCTTGTTGGCCGAGCTGGCACTGACCCGAAAGCGCGGGTATGGCTTGGTCATTGAAGAAGCCGAGGCGGGTGTCTGGGCGATTGCGGTACCGGTCAAGCTGGTTCCGTCCGGCACTGTGGTCGGCACGATGAGTATCGCCGGCCCGGTATTGCGCATGCAGCCCGAACGCTATGAAGAATTGCATGCCCTGCTGGAAGAGGCCGCCAACAAGCTGGGTACGGTTTGGCCGCGCCAGAACAACGTGCATTCGGAGAGCGTATGAGCCAACTCGCTCCTCTAGGGGCCGAGTCGGGGGCAGGGCTGGAAGTCGCCGCTGCCGCTTTGGCCCGTGCACGGCTGGAGGGGGTTCGGCTGGCATCCTTGCCTGGCCCGAACCTGCCAAGCAGCCTCGCAGAAGGTTTTGCCATTCAGCAACACGTGGGCCCATTGGCTGGAAAAACCGTGGGGGGCTGGAAGTGCGCGGTGCCGCCGGCTGGCAAGTGGATCGTCGCCCCGATCTACAGCGACAGCATCGTAGAAGGTGAACGTTATCGACTGGCCGCTGACGCCGATAAGGCGCGCATCGAGCCCGAACTGGCGTGCGTCCTGGCCCATGATTTGCCGGCACGTGTCGAGCCTTATACCGCTGAACAGATCGCTGCTGCGATCAGCGACGTGCGCTTGGCATTGGAAGTGATCGACTGCCGTTATACCGATCCACACACACTGCCGTTCGAGCAATTGCTCGCGGATGGTCTATTCAATCATGGCCTGGTACTGGGGGCGCCAATCACGCTGTCGAACACTGCCAGCATGCCCTCTGAACTGGCTATCACCCTGAGCGATGCAACGTCGGAGCTCGTGAGTATCAAGGGCCGCCATCCGGACGGGGATCCGTTGTTGCCGATCGTCTGGCTGGCCAATTTTCTGTCTACACAAGGGATAGGGCTGCAAGCAGGGCAGGTGATTATCACAGGGTCCTATGCAGGTGTTCTCGATGTGCCCGTTAACCAGCCACTGCAGGTTCAGTTCGGCGAAGCAGGCTCATTGTCTGTCCATTTCTCAACGCTGGAGGAGTAACAAATGCGCTTAGTTCGTTTTGGTTTACCGGGGCAGGAACAGCCGGGAATCTTGGATTCGCAAGGGATCGTTCGGGACCTCTCGGGCATTGTCGATGACATCGATGCGTCGGCCCTGAGCCCGTCAGTGCTTGAAAAGCTGCGCGCGGTCGACGTTGAAAAGCTGCCCGTGGTGGCGCCTGGCACGCGTCTTGGTCCGTGCGTGGGCAGCGTACCGAACCTGATTTGCATTGGTCTGAACTACTCCGATCACGCGGCTGAAACGAATACGCCGATCCCGAGCCAACCGGTGGTCTTCAATAAACACACCGCATCCATCAGCGGACCCAATGACCCGGTCATCTTGCCAACGGGCGCTCAGAAGCTGGATTGGGAAGTCGAATTGGCCATTGTCATCGGTACCCCTGCCTGGCAGATCGATGAGTCGCGGGCATTGGATCATATTGCCGGTTATTGCCTGGCCAATGATGTTTCCGAGCGGGCTTATCAGCTTGAGTACGAAGGCCAGTGGACCAAGGGCAAAAGCGGTTTTTCTTTCGCGCCTCTGGGACCTTGGCTGGTCACCCGTGACGAAATTGCCGATCCGCAGGCACTTGACCTCTGGCTCGACGTGAATGGCAAACGTCTCCAGACCGGCAATACCCGCACGATGATCTTCAGCGTTGCCCATATTGTCGCGTACCTCAGTCGCTTCATGCCGCTAATGCCGGGTGACGTCATCATTACCGGTACGCCGCCAGGTGTGGGGCTCGGGCAGAAACCACCGGTATTCCTCAAGGCAGGGGACACCATGCGTGTCGGTGGCCAGGGATTGGGTGAGCAATTTCAGACCGTGGTTCCTTACGTTGCTGAAATGGGGGCTGCATGGGGCGCGGGCCGCCACCCCAATGTTGACTGACTATCGCTAAAGGAAAAACGCTATGAGCTTTGCAGGAACAGGTGTAGTCGCGATCTGGCATGATCTTTTGCCCGAAGCGCGGGACGAGTTCTATGAGTGGCATAACCGTGAGCACATGCCTGAGCGGGCTGGAATTCCGGGCTTTTTGCGCGGGCGCCGGTACATCGCCTTGGATGCCGGACCGACCTATTTCAACCTCTATGAGGCTGATTCCGTGCAGGTGTTGGGCGGGCAGGATTATTTATCGCGTCTCAACACGCCGACGGCGTGGACCCAGCAGTCGGTGAAATCCTATCGCAATGTCGCGCGATCCATTTGCGAAGTCACTTACTCCAGCGGTGTGGGGCAGGGCGCGTATTTGTTAACGGTCCGTTTCGATGTTGTCGAAGGGCAACATAAATCGGTATCAGATGCACTGCGTCAGCGCGTGCTGCCTCCCCTGGCGGATAAACAGGGTATTACAGGCGTGCACTTGTGTGTGGCTGATGAGGCCGTGAGCAAGGTTGAAACCGCAGAGAAAAAGGCCCGCGCCGAAGGGACCCAGATACCGGCCTGGATCGTCATGATCGAAGGTTGTGCGCCTGACTACGTTCGCGTCGCCGGCGAGTCTTTTGTGGCCGAGCTGCAACGGCTGTTGGAGGGGCAATCGACGGGACCGGAAACCACGCTTTATCAATTGGAATACACACGTTGCAAAACGCCGGGGAGTGCGGGTTGATCGCCGAGCGTTCGAGTACGTTTTAACTTTCAGTCGTTGTTCTCATGCAATTCCTCACGAGCGTGCCAATACAGGCATTGAGTTTAGCTCGCGTCTGCGCACGCTCGGGTTTTGCTTACGGCGATATTAGACAATTATCAAGTTGCTCAATAACGGGCTAGATAAATAACTTCTTCGGTCGCTCGGAAGTTAGCTCTTCGGGCTGTCTGTGCATGCGTTGCCACGAGCTAAAAATCGCAACAAAAAACAATAATAATTCATTGTGAGGAAACATCATGCGCTACCCGGTTACTCTCCGCGGCGTGCCTGCACATCCATCGCTCATCAGTCTGACTCTTGCGTTATGCGCGGGTTCGTCAGCTGTTGTTCAAGCCGATCAAAATAGCGGTTTTGTCGATGGCGCTACGGCCACCCTCAATTTGCGCAACGCTTACATCAACCGCAACTTCACCAACCCGAACAACGCCCAGGGCAAGGCCGAGGAATGGACCCAGAGTTTCATCCTCGACGCCAAGTCCGGGTTCACCCAG